>DATBHW010000037.1 GCA_036557285.1 Ktedonobacterales bacterium | reverse complement strand
TTTTTCACGCCCGCCCCTTTCTGCCAGCTTGGTTGGCGCCAGACGACGCTCACGCCGCCCCCTGTTCCCCAGGAATTATCGCACTGGCCTTTATCCGGGTTGGCGCTGGACCAGGCTGGCTCGCTGGCGCGGGTTCCTGTGCCATCCGTGGCGAGGACCGTGCCGCCAACTGCGAGGGCGTAGGGGTCCGAGCTAGGGAAGTCAATGGTGGGTTTGCCATACGTGCCATCGTCAAAGGCGGCGCAATCGCCTGACGCCACCGCCAGGGTAATGCCTTCGGCGGCCATACGCTGAATGGTCTGGTCAATGGCAAACAATTCGCTGCGGCTAAAGAATTGCTCGTCGGCGCCCCAACTGGCGCTGGCGACCTGCACGCGCCCGTCCTGGGCAATCTTGCTGAGCACAGCCTCATATGCTGCCGGGAAGGAGGGGGTATCTGGCAGACAGATGATACTCGCGCAGAAGTTGTATTGATATTCCACCAACTGCGCGTCTGGAGCCAGGGCAGCCAGGTATTCAAAATCCAGTTCGGCTTCTCCTGTGGAGCCGTCATCGGTGGCGACGGCGCCGCCGTTGACGCGCACCAGTTGCCGATGGAGCTTGCCGCCGGTGGTGCAACTCAGGAAGGTATTCACATCTTTTTCGGAAACATCGTCGTTAAACTCGACAACGCCGATGCTGATGCCTTTGCCGGTATAGCCCGCGTTGTAGGCGTCAGTGTAGTGATAGGTGTTGGCAATTGCTTCGGGCCGGGTGCCTGATTCACCCTTACAGGCTGGCGGCAGATCAGGTGGTGGCGTGGGCTTGGGGTTGGGCTGCCCAAAGTCGCTCATTCCCAGGATGGAGGTGATGTATTGTTGAATATCAGGCGGCAGGGTCACGTCTCCCGCCGGAGCAAAGAAGGTCTTCCCGTGTTGTTGGAAGTTTTGTGTAACCACGTGCAGGGCGGCAGCAATCTGGAGGATGGTCCCAGAGACGGTCAGGCTATCGCGCAGGGACGAAAGGGCAACGACTTTAAAGCCTTGCGAGGTGAAAAAATGGGTCACGGTGTCAATGGTACTTTGGGATGCGCCATAGCGCTGCGCGACTTCAGCCGGGGTGAGAAATTGGCCGTAGTGTGGGGAAGAAGGGTCGGACATGGCGGCCAGATCATCGGCCAATGCCTGGCGGTTGGTCTTGAGTCCGATGGTCAATTGCAAGGTGGTATCGGGAGAGAGGCCGCCAGCGGGCAGCGCATTGACTATCCCCGCTGGTAGCCCACCAAGCGCAGGGATAGCGGGTAGCGAGACTGGGGTGCTGGAGCGCTGGTTCTGGGTGGTTGTGGGATTGCCACAGCCTGCCAGGATGAAGCCCAGCGCAGCCAAACCTGGCAGCAGACGGAACAGTATATGCCTCCCCAGGAGACGAGAAACGGTGAGATGGTCGCTCATACCAGTGAACGCGCTGCGAAAGGGCTGATTCCGCTGCCGCGCCCCCTCCTTCCTGCACACGACTGAAAAGACGATGAGATTACCCCAACTATACCGCGCTTCTGTCCGTTTGCCCATGAAGTTGCTCATCTCCTGGCTGTGGAGTAATTCACTGAGCGCCAGTGACCCATGACCCTTCGCCTCCTCAAGTTGACAAAGTTGAAAACATGTTCTATATTCAATGGGTAGTCATCTTATGCAGATCCGTAAGCAAGCAGGGAGATGGGTATATTGGGTGATAGGTAGGCACAGAGCATACAGAGATCAAGTAGTTCACCCAAGCCGATTCTTGACACCTGGCCTGGGAGCGGATAAAATACAAATCAGGTCGTGCTAGATGGGGTGCTTGGGCCACCCTGAACCCGAAACGCTCAAAATGCGGGATTGAATTCCCACTCTGCGGCTTATCGAAGTGACTCTTGTGAACGGTATGTGGCGTTGATGGTTGGGTCCTGCGCGGCAGATGTTTCCGAACCCCGTCAGATCGTGATTGAAGCAGCGGTAAGGAAACCTCCCTGGGTGACGCAGGGGAGCCTGGCCTGAGTTGGCAGCCGGTGGTGGATTGATGGGCGCGAGTCGAAGGTGGGTGCACGACCGCTTCTTTTTGCCCTTTGGGGGATACGCCAATGGCATCACAAGCCCTCTATCGTAAATGGCGCTCACAGACTTTTCAGGAACTGATCGGCCAGGAAGCTGTGGTGCAGACCCTCAAGAATGAGCTACAGTCGGGGCGCGTTGTCCATGCCTATCTCTTTTGCGGGCCGCGCGGCACCGGCAAGACGAGCGCGGCGCGTTTGCTCGCCAAGACGCTAAACTGCCAGAATCCTCAAAGCGGCGAACCCTGCAACGTCTGCCCGAACTGCCGCGAGATCACCGAGAACCGCTCGCTGGATGTGATTGAGATTGACGCGGCCTCGAATCGCGGCATTGATGAGATTCGTGACCTACGCGAGAGGGTTGCCGTCAGGCCCGTCAGCGGGAAATATAAGCTGTATGTGCTGGACGAGGCGCATATGCTGACCGAGCCAGCCTTTAATGCGCTGCTGAAAACGCTGGAAGAGCCGCCTCCCTATGTGATCTTTGTGCTGGCGACGACAGATGCGGAGCGCATACCTGCCACCATCGTTTCGCGCTGTCAGCCCTTTTATTTTAAGCGCCATACCTTCCGTAATACTGTTCGGCATCTTCAGTATGTGGCCGGACAAGAGGGCGTCACGCTGGAAAACGGCGCGGCAGATTTGCTGGCCCGCGCTGCGGGCGGCGGGATGCGTGACGCGCTGAGCATGCTCGATCAGGCTATTGCAGCGATGGGCCAGACGGTGACACAGAGCGGGGTGCAGGAGATGCTGGGCCTGGCCGACCCGCATGCGGTGCGCGAGCTGGTCGAGCATATCGCCTTGCTGCGCGGCGCGGATGGCCTGCATTTGATTAACCAACTGGCCGAGGCGGGAGCGGATTTGCGCCAGTTGAGCGCGCAGGTGGCCGAATACTGGCGGGCGATGATGCTTGCCAGGGCTGGCGCGGATGTGGTCGCGGTGCTGGATCGCACCCCGGAAGAGGCTGATGAGATTCGCCAGCTTGCCGGGTCGTTCGCATTGGATGAGCTTTCCGCCTGCGCGCGCCTGTTTTCGCAGAATGATGTCGGCGCTCGCGCTCTTACGATCCCTCAGTTGGCGGTAGAACTGGCTTTTATTGATTGCCTGCATTTACATCGTCAGCGAACGGAGGCGGCTGGCGATGCGCCGAACAGTCCGATGAACAGCCCCGCCAGACCTCCTCAGCGCCCTGCCTCCTCAGCGTCGGCCCCTGAACCGCGCCATACGGCCCACGCCCTCCCGCCCGCGCCTGGGGAGGATACTCAGGCCAGCGGCGCTGCGGAGCCGCCCGGATCGCCTTCGGCAGCGGTCCAAACGATTGGCGCCGCCTCCCTGGCAGGAGAAGCGGGCGCTGGCGTTGAGGTGTCTTTTGCGTCTGGCGCGTCTGTGGATGATGAGCAAGAAGCTGCGGCGGCGCTGGCTGCGCCATTGCCTGGCCTGGCGTTGGAAATTGCCGTCAGCCAGTGGGAGATGATTAAGAAAGCCTGCAAGACGAAGACTAACAAGCTGGCGGCCTTGCTCAACGACGCCCATCCGGTCGCTGTCACCAACACGGATGGGTGCGAAGTGTTCATTCAAGTAGAGTTTGATTTCCACTATAAACGGCTGTTGGAGCCGGAGAGCCGGGGTGTGGTGGAGTGGGCCTTGCGAGAGATTCTTCAGGTTCCTTGCAGTTGCCGGTTTCTCCAGAAAGACGAGCCTATTCCGGTCTCTGTGACTGTGGCCCCTGCTCTACCTTCCATTCAGTCGGACAAGGGGCGCGCAGCAGGGCCGCAGGAGCCGGGGGCAGCGTCCGAAGCAGATCGCCAGGCTGAGTCAGTTCAGCCCGCCGCGCCGACCCGGTTGTCTGACGCTCCGGCAAACGGCGCTGCGCCCGCAGGGCGATCATCAGATGCCCTGCCCTCTCAGAATGGATATGGCGTGTCCGCTGCTCCGCCAAGGAGGGCAAGTCCTGCCCAGGCGTCCGCTCCCCCGGCGAATCCACTTGAGGCAAAGGTGCGCCAGGATCCGGTGGTCGAAGAGATTATCAAAACCTATGGCGCGAAACTGGTCGAGTGGGAGTCACTGGGCGAGTAGATGTCGTATAATGAAAGGGCAGCGCGCGGGAAAAGCCCTGCTCTGGAAGTGTGTGGCAGCTTCTCCCGGCGGATGTCCTGCGCTGCTGATCCCTGATTGTTTTTGCGAGCGACCCCCGAAAGGAGCCTCCACGAGTCATGGCATTTAATATGAAAGCCCTCCAGCAGATGCAGCAGAAAGTGATGAAGATGCAGGAGGAGCTGGCGAATTCCTCCTTCGAGGGTACGGCGGGCGGCGGCGCTGTCTCGCTGACGCTCAAGGGGACGTATGAGGTGCTGGCCGTCAAGATTTCGCCTGAGGCGGTGGACCCTGAAGATGTGGCCTCGCTTGAGGACTTGATCATTGCCGCTGCTCATGATGCTTTCGAGAAGGTGCGGGCGCAGCAAGAGAAGATGTTTGGCGGTATGATGGGCGGCATGAAGATGCCAGGGATGTTCTAGTTTCAATTAATGTCGCGCTGGGGAGAGCTATGCAAACGACTGCCGCGCCGGTGACGGCGCTCATTGAAGAATTTGCGAAATTGCCGGGCATTGGCCCCAAGACGGCGCAGCGCCTCACCTTTTTTATCTTGCGCAGCCCAGCCGATCAGGCGCGCCGTCTGGCCGAGGCGATTACGCGCGTCAAAGAGAGCATTATCTCCTGTTCGGTGTGCTTTAACATCACTGAGACCAGCCCCTGCGCCATCTGCGCGAGTCCCCAACGCGAACATGGCCTGATCTGCGTGGTGGAAGAGCCGCTGGATGTGCTGGCCCTGGAGAAGACGGGGGTGTTCAAGGGCCTCTATCATGTGCTGCATGGCGCGCTTTCGCCAATTGAGGGCATTGGCCCCAAAGATTTGCGTATCGAGGAACTGGTGCGGCGGGTAGCGGATGGCTCCGTCCGCGAGGTCATTCTGGCGACGAACCCCAACTATGAAGGCGACTATACCGCTGAGTACATCGCGCCGCTGCTGGCTCAGCATGGCGTCAAAGTGACCCGGCTGGCGCGTGGCCTGCCGATTGGGGGCGACCTGGAATATGCTGATGAGGGGACGCTGAGCCGCGCGCTGGAGGGCCGCCAGGGCATGTGAATGGCGGGGCTGCCGGGCGGCCCCGCGTTCCGTTTTTGTCTGTGTCGAAAAGAAGATATATATGTTGTGAGGGCAGGCGCCAGCGAGCGTTCAAGCGCAATGGCAGGACTTGACGAAATGCCTTCAACTATAGTACACTTGTTCAAGGTTTCCCCAACTCATTGAGCTATTCATCAGATGATGAAAGGTGTAAGGCTGGCGCTGTGCCAGGGCGGAGATAAAGCCCACAGGCGGCGATGCCAGTCCGAGAGGAGATTATCATATGGCGGCAGAGCGGAGCAGCGTAGGGATCAGCGCAGCGCCAGGCGCAAACACCTCAGAGCGCGAAAAAGCCCTGGAAATGGCGGTGTCACAGATTGAGCGCCGGTTTGGCAAGGGCGCGATCATGAAGCTGGGCGAGGCGCGCGCCAAGATCTTTGTTGAGTCAATTCCTACCGGCTCGGTGGGTCTTGATCTAGCTCTGGGGATAGGCGGTATCCCGCGTGGTCGTGTCACCGAAATCTACGGCCCGGAATCTTCTGGCAAAACGACCCTCTGTCAGCATATCATCGCGCAGGCGCAGGCGAAGGGCGGTGTGGCGGCGTTCGTAGATGCCGAGCATGCCCTGGACCCCAGCTATGCTGAGAAGTGCGGCATTAACACGAGCGATCTGCTGATCTCGCAGCCAGATACGGCGGAGCAGGGTCTGGAGATCGTCGAGATGCTGGTGCGCAGCGGCGCGATTGATGTGGTGGTGGTTGATTCGGTGGCGGCGCTTGCGCCACGCGCTGAGATCGAAGGCGAGATGGGTGATGCCCATGTGGGCTTGCAGGCGCGCTTAATGAGCCAGGCGCTGCGCAAGCTGACGGGCGCGATCAATAACTCCAAGACGGCGGTGGTCTTCACCAACCAGCTTCGTGAGAAGGTGGGCGTGATGTTTGGCAACCCGGAAGTCACGCCAGGTGGGCGGGCGCTCAAGTTTTACTCCTCGGTGCGTCTGGAGATTCGCCGCATTGAGAGCCTGAAGATGGGTACGGATGTGGTGGGCAACCGCACGAAGGTCAAGGTGGTCAAGAACAAAGTGGCCCCGCCTTTCAAGGTTGCTGAGTTTGACATCATGTTTAACGAGGGTATCTCCCGCGAGGGCGGGCTGCTCGATCTGGGCCTGGAGATGGGTATTGTAAAGAAGAGCGGCGCGTGGTTTACGGTGGGCGATATTCGTCTGGGCCAGGGCCGCGAGAACGCCAAAGAGTATTTGCGCCAGAACTCGGATGTGGCTGCCGCGATTGATCAGCAAATCCGCACCAATATCAGCAGTTACAAGCCAGCCGATGGGGCCGCCGCGGCTGCTGGCGCGGCTGCTGAAGAAGAGGAATAGCCCGCACTCTACAGGCAGCGAGGAGCCGGAAACCAGGTACTGCCTGGTTTCCGGCTCCTCGCTGCCTGTAATAGTACCTTGGTCCTGATAGCTCGGCTGTAGCATTGTCTGAAGAATGCTTCCTGTGCTAGAGTGTTCAGAGTGGAGGCGTGCTTCCTCCAAACCACCTGTGACCTGGCTTGTTGGGAGCCAGCAAGCTCATCAGACGGAGGATGACCTGGCGATGACCCCTGAGGAACGCGAGCAACTGGCAAGACAGCTTACGGTAATTACTGCGCCGCTTCCTCCGGCGCAGCCGAAAGCCTTGCCAGCGAGGGCTGGAGAGTCGCCTGACACGCCGCCGGTTCCCTCAAAAGCGCCCAGGCTGCGGCTTGCGTTGCCAGTCCGCTGGCGTGGGATGCGTCTGGGCCTCTTTGCCGCTATTTTTGGGCTGGCGCTGATAGGAACCGGGCTGGTTGAAGGGTTAGCGCCGAATGTATTGAACTTCGGCGGCCAATTATTGGGCCTGGTGCCAGCGCCGCCGCCCCCCACCCCTGTGCCGACAAAGCCGCCAGCAAGTCTGATCGCGCGCAGCCCGACGATTTCGGTGGTGGAGATCGAGCGTGTTCTCGAACGGGTCAACAGCCCTATCTTGCCCTATGCCGGGGATGTGTACGCCTCTGGTATCCAATATGGGATCGATCCTGTCTTTGCCCTGGCTTTCTGGATGAAAGAGAGCCGCGAGGCGTCCGATGGTTCGGTAGCTGCTACCTACCATAACCCTGGCTATACACAGGGGCTGGCGAGCGATACACGCTGCGGGCGCTGGGCCTGCTGGCCTACCTGGCCTGAAGGGATTGCAGGCTGGTTCCACTATATGCGTATTTTCTTCGTTAACCGGGGCATCAAGACGGTTGAAGCAATTCTGCCCATTTACGCCCCCTCCTCTGATGGTAACAATACCCTGGGGTATATTGATTTTGTCAACCATCAGGTGGCGATCTGGCGGGCAGAATCGGCTGCAAACGATTAGCTCTGCTGTCAGCGCGCGAGCTACTGCTTCAGCGGCGCTGTAAAGCTCACGATGGTTCCTTTCCCCTCCACGCTTTCTGCCCAGATATGTCCGCCCATGCGTTCAATCAACTGCTTACAGAGATAGAGGCCCAGCCCCAGGTTGGTTGGCTCGTTGCCTGGGGGGCGAATCCCGGCCACGCGCGCCCGCTGCTCGTTGCCGATGACCCGATAAAAACGCTCGAAAATATGGGGGAGATCGGCGCGGGGAATGCCCACGCCCTGATCGCGCACGCTAACCTCTGCCCACAGCGGGTTGTTTTCGGGGGTGCAGCGCAGAGACACGCTGATAGGCTTGTCAGGATGGCTGTATCTGACGGCATTCTTGAGCAGGCGCATGATGATCTGTTGTAGCTGTGTCTGGTCTCCCTGAACCTGGCAGGGGTCATGCTCAACCACTGTCTCTATGGTTCGTCCGGGTGTCAGCATCTGTTGGTCAATCGCTGATCGCTGGATGAGGCGCGCCAGGTTCACCGTTTCACTATAGGGGCGCTGCCGGGCGCTCTCCAGACGTGTCACGGTGTAAAGCTGGTCGGTTAGTTCTGAAAGGTGTTCGACCTGCTCTTGTATGTCGGCCAGGCGTCCGCGCGCGCGTTCCAACACCTGGCCGGGCGGGATTTCCATCGCCAGGTTGCGCTCCAGAAGCTGGGCATAGCTGCTAATCAGCGTCAGCGGATTGCGGGCATCGTGTGCCGCCACCAGGAGTAACTCATCTTTGAAGAGTTCGCGCTCCAACAGGCCGCTCAAATCCTCAAAGATGGCGACGGCGTGGCTGGCGATCCCCTGGGCAGTGCGCAGCGGGAAGGCGCTGACCAGCATGGGGTACTGCCTTGGCCCGCGCACGAGCGTATCAGTGGGGGAGGTTGGTGGCTGTTTCGCCTGCTCTGCTGGCTGGCCCTGGGATAAGGGGTCAGCCTCGATCTCAACGCTGATCTCGGCGCGAAACGACTCGGCTTGATGGAGTGCGACGCTCAAGCCCAGCCATTCCGGGGGGTACTGATCGGCGCTTACCCAGGAGCGCAAGGGCGCTGAGGTCTCGACTCCTGGCGCCTGCCTCCCAAGCAATCGCGGCCAGAGCATGCGGGCGGAGCGGTTTGCCAGCACAATATGCCCATCGGGCGCGCCACTGATAATGACTGCCTGTGGCATGGTTTCAACCAAAGCATGAAACAAGCTCGCGGCGCTGTTCTGGTTCTCGGTCTGGTGGCCGCCTGCTGATAGGGCGCGTGGCGGCGCGGGCCATGCTGGCGTGGAGTCGGGGTTTCCGGGTGGTGTCTGGATCATGGGGGTACTCTCGATTACTGTCTGTACCTGTTCTGTAGCTGACCTGTCGGGCAACAGGGCATCCTGGGCCAGTGCTCCCAGGCGTATAGCACTCTCTGGTCGGCTGTGTACAGTATTTCCACGCAGCGGCAGAGCCGTTGATTCCCCATCGCGCAATCTCAGGGGCTGCTCTGGCGGGGAGAGGCGCGGTGTCGCCTCAGCGTTGGGCATGCTGAGCCTGCTTACCAGGGTTCTGGCGATCTCGGCGGCAGCCTGCGCCTTCCATGACGCCAGCACCGGCGCTCCTATCATGGCTGTAATCGCAGCGGGCGATTCGCTGCTGTCGGCGCGGCTCTCCTGCGCGCCCGGCTCGAAAATCTGGAGCGGCCCCAGAATGATCTGAGCGAGGGGGACGCTGCCCAGGATAAAGGGCGTGATAAAAAAGTGCAGGTTGCTGCCGTAGATGACTTCCAGCATCTGGCCGCTGTGCTGAGGCCAACTCCTGGGGGTCAGCAAATCTTTGGCGAGCGGTGTTCCTTGTTCGCCGGGCCTGGACCTGACCGGCGAGATGCCAGGTAATGTCTGGCCGGTTGGGCCGTAGACGGAGACGGGGATGCCTGTCGCCAGTTCCAACTGCATTTGGATGGCAAGCAAATTATCGAGAACCTGGCGGGCAGCCGGATCGTGCAAGGGATCGACGAGAGGCATGCCGCTGACGCCATCAGGCGCGTGCCAGGCCAGGCGGGTTTTCGCAATCACGGAGTATTCCCTCAAACGTCGGTGAATGGGTAAGAGATCGTCGCTCGCACAGCGAAAGGCGCTGCGCGGTTTCTACAGGGTAACAGCGACACGATCTATATTAGCGCCGGAAAAGCCGGTCGTAATGCTCACCCACGATCTCCTTGGGGAAGAGTTTCAGCAGGGAGAAGGTTGCGACGGCAAATGTCACCCAATCAATCGCCCCGTCAAGCGGAAGCTCCAGAATCTCCACTGGAAGTAACAACGAAGCTACTGTGACGATCTGCGCCGCCATCTCTGGGAGGAGAGGTATCAGCAGCAAGAGTCCTAGCGCGCCCAGGTATGCCCCTTTCCGTACCAACGATACCCGCCGATCACCCAGGACGGCTACGACGAGTCTGCCTGTCTTGACCAGATGAAAAATGAGATCTGTTCGTTTGGGCTGTCTGTGTTTTTGTGGCTGCTGTTGTTTCGTTGATGCTTGCTGGGCGCTCTGGGCCATCTTCCCACCCTCCGTTGAAGAGACTGGTCTCTGCTCTTCTGTCTGCTACTCCGCCGCTCTCTTGCCCCAGCGTTTCAACTCCCTCATGGCAATCTCTAGCATTCGTTATGCCAGAGTTGCGCCTGTCTGGTTGAGCTTGCGCCTGTTCTGAGGCGTGGGAACCAGGTGGGGGCGGGCGCGGCGTTTTGGTCAAGCTGTTTTGTGGGGGCGACCTTGCCCTTGAGATTCCCAGGAAGCATTGTAGCAGATCGCCCGTCGGTCACGCTAGCCCCTGCTTCATCGGGCGCTGGCCCCGCCTGGGAAAAGTGGTCATGGAGCCTGTGGAGTAGTGGGGACAGGCGGCCAGGCATCGCCCTGCATTTCCAGGGCTGGCGCGAGGATTTCGCGGGGGCGTCCGCTGGGGTCTGCAGGGCCAATAATCTTGTGCGCCTCCAGCAGATCGATGAGCCGTCCGGCGCGGGCATAGCCAACGCCGAGCCTTCGCTGTAAGAGGGTAATAGAGGCTTTGCCAGCCTCGCGCACGACCTGTTCCGCTTGCGTGAATAAATCATCTTCAGGCTGATGTTCTTCGTCTTCGTTCCTGACTGGCTCCCACGATTGCTCTGGACGAGTATGCCCGGCAGGCGTTTGCCGCCAGTGTTCGACGATGCGCTCTAATTCATCATCGGCCAGGAAGGTACCCTGGATACGCTCTGGCTTGCCCGCGTCTATTGGCATATAGAGCATGTCGCCCCGTCCCAGCAGGCGCTCCGCGCCGCCCATGTCGAGAATGGTCCGCGAGTCAATGGATGAACTGACCATAAAAGAGATGCGCGTGGGGAAGTTGGCTTTGATGAGGCCGGTAATCACGTCCACCGATGGCCGCTGGGTTGCCACAACCAGATGAATGCCGGTTGCCCGCGCAAGCTGCGCCAGGCGACAGATCAAGCTCTCCACCTCTTCGGGCGCAGCCATCATCAGATCGGCCAGTTCGTCAATGATGATGACGATATTGGGCAGTGTTTCCAATTCCCGGCGCTGGGCGCGGGCCTTGCGATACGCTTCCAGGTTGCGCACGCCAATTTTCGAGAAGAGGCGATAGCGCCGCTCCATCTCCTTGATGCCGCGCTTGAGGGTGCCGATGACTTTCTCTACGTCGGTCACGACGGGGGCCAGCAGGTGAGGGATGCCGTTAAAGCCGGTCAGTTCGACCATCTTGGGATCGATCATCAGAAAGCGCACGTCTTCGGGTGTGGTCTGCATCAGAAGGCAGGCGATGATGCTGTTGATGCAGACGCTCTTGCCTGCGCCGGTCGTTCCGGCGATGAGCAGATGCGGGAAGCGCGCCAGATCGCCGATGCGCGCGCGGCCAGCCACATCACGCCCCAGGGCAACGGTCAGCCTGGATTTGCGGCGGCTCTCTTCGTAATCTTTGCCCGCCAGAATCTCGCGCAGCGTGACCAGACGGCTCTGTTTATTGGGAATCTCGACGCCTACATAGGGACGACCAGGCACAGGCGCTTCCATGCGAATGCTTTTGGCCTCCAGGTCCAATGCCAGGTCGTTTTGCAGGGCCATGATGCGGCTGACGCGCGTGCGTACCAGGACCGGCTCGCCTTCGTCATCCAAAACGACATGCCCACGATAATCTTTCTTGACCTTTTCCACTGGTCGGACGCCGACACGAATGACTGTTGGGCCAACGCTAATGTCGGCTCTTCGCACTTCGGCGTCCACCCGAAAGCTGCGCAGCGTGCGCTCCACTTTGCGGGCGAGTTCTTCGATCATATCTTCCTGGCGAAGCTGGCGATGCTCAACGACGCCGTTCAGCAACGTAATGGACGGAAGTTGGTAGCGCACAGCGGGCGCAGCGTTTGCTGCGGAGATTGGACCGCTGGCCTTGCCCGACGTGGCTCTGGCCGCCGCGCCTTTTTTCATGGGCAAGGGGGGCAGTGGCGGGATGGTGTCCCCAGCGGACCCATCTGCTGTCTGCGTGGCGCTGGCGAGGTCTTCAGCGTCATCCAGGGCTACAACGCCTTCTGCGCGACGGCGCAGACGTGGAAAGGGCGCCCTGGCGACGGCGGTGGCATTGGTCTGGGTGGCATCGGCCTCTTCTTCTGGCTCGAAAAAGGCAGCAGCCAGGTTTCCGGCGGCCCGCTGTGCCTGGGCGCGGCCAATCGCTGAGGCGAGGCCGCCAAAGATGGCGCGAACCAGCGCAGCCAGCGCGCCAAAGAACCAGCGCAGCACGCCAAAGAGCCAGCGAAGGACGCCGAGTAGATGACTGAAGGTGATACGAAAGATGAGCAGCAGCATGATGGCTATGGCTCCCAGCACGCCCACCTGTTGCGCGTTGAGGGGGAATCCGGCAAGCGGCGCGGTCAGCAGCGCACCAAAAAGCTGGCCGGTATCACCGCCAAAGAAGACTCGGCTTCCCAGCACGAGCAGGCACCCCAGGATGCTCAACTGGATCACCAGCCCCAGGCGAATAAGCCGGGTGCGAGTTGCGGCCTCGGCCAGATTGGCAAGGGCAAGGGCAGTCAGGCCGATGACGAGCAGATATGCGCCCCAGCCAAGCAGATCATAAAAAGCGTTGCCTAGCACAGTCAGCGGGCTGTGTGATTGCAGGCGGATGAGCAGGCCAACGGCGAGTGTGATGGTGAAAACGAGCAAGATGCCTGCGGCAAAGCCTTGCTTGACATGTCCCGGCCAACTCAGCATCCAGTTAATGATGACGGCGTCGCGGGTCGGTGGCGCAGGTGGGTTTTCGTCGGCTGGCTTTTTACGGCGCGTTGTGCGCGTTGGGGACGACTTCGTGTTCTTTTTGGTTGTCCTGGGTCTGGTGGTGGTTGCTTTCTCTCCCGTTTTGGTTGCGACTTCCCCCCCTGATGCGTAGTTGATTTGCTTCCAGCCTTGCGCTCCCTTTGTCTGGCTGCTGTATTCCGACTTCGCAGACCCCTGCGAGGCATGATGTTTTCCTGGCATGGCTGTATACAAGCGGGCTGGCCCGCCGTCCTCAATCTATAGAGCGCCAGCAGGGTATGCTGGTTGGTCCTTCTATGTAACAGGAAAACAGAAAGCCGAAACTTCGCCAAAACTTCATGACGAACGTTTCAGTCGCGCCGCTGCCATCGTCCGCCCAATTTACGCCTGCCTGGCACGCTGTTTTGCCTGGGTGTTCTTTAGCAAAAAAAGGGCCGTTTCGCCCATGAGAAAGCGCCAATTCGCCCACGCCAGCATCGGTTCCATGCCTGTACAGAATGGTTCTTGGTAAAGATAGCACACTTGCCCGGCTACTTCAAGGGGAGTACACCTGATCCGATTCAGAAAAGAAACCACCAGAGCGGCCAAAATGATCTGGCTGGACGCTCTGGCGTTCGTGATCTGCTAAGAGAGCTTATACCTCTGCTCCAGCCTCTTCTCCTTCGCCCTCGGCTTCGCGGACCATGCGCTCTGGCGCTTCCAGGCCCATCAGATGCAGCGCCCGCGCCAGGGCGACCTGCGCGGCCCGCGAGAGCTTCAGCCGCGCCAGCCGCGTGGCCTCATCTTCGGCCTGCAAGACGCGACAGTCATGATAGAAAGTATGGAAGGCTGTTGCCAGATCGGTTGCATACTTCGTCAGGTGATGCGGCTCCAGCGTCAGGCTGATGCGCTCGATCACTTCTTCCAGGGCTAGCATCTCGCGCATCAGCGCCAGTTGCGCGTCGCGCTGGGGAGCCGGGTTATCCGCCAGGGGGCGCATATCGGCCCCGGCGAAATGCTGTTCTTCCAGGTTCAGGCGCTCGCTGACTTTGCGAAAGATGCTGGCGATGCGGGCGTGCGCATACTGCACATACAGCCCCGGATTCTTTTCCGACTGTTCGCGCGCCAGTTCCATATCAAAATCCAGATGCTGGTCGTTGCTGCGCATCAGGAAGAAGAAGCGGGTCACATCTTTGCCGATCTCATCGAGCAGGTCATCCAGCGGGATCGCGTTCCCCAGCCGCTTACCAATGCGCTTGCCCTGCACCGTCACGTTCCCATAGAGCAGCACGATGGCGTGGTCCGGGTCGTAGCCCAGCATGCCTGCCGCCGCTTTGAGGCGCGAGACGTAGCCGTGATGGTCCGGTCCCAGCACCCAGATAATCCGGTCGAAGCCGCGCTCAAACTTGTTCTTGATATAGGCCACGTCTGGAGCGATATAGGTTGGGTCGCCGCTGCTCCTGAGGATCACCCGATCTTTGTCATCGCCAAAGTCGGTGCTGCGCATCCAGGTTGCGCCATCCTGCTCATAGAGGTAGCCTTTCTGGCGCAGCAGCGCAATGGCTTCCTGAAGCGCGCCGCTGGTTTCCAGCGAATGCTGGCTGAACCAGACATCGAACTGGATGCCCAGCCGCGCCATCGTCTGGTGGATGCCCTGCATGATGATCGTTGCCGCCAGGCTGCCGAGCGCGGCGTCGCGTTCGGCCTCTGGCAGCGCCAGATAGCGCCCGGCGTCGGGAACGAATTGTCTGGCGAGTTCGGCGTAGTAGTAATCGTAGTAGCCGTTTTCGATCTTGGGAATCTCCGGCGCGCCGATCTCGTGAGCCAGGAAGTGTGCAAGCGAGCGCCCCAGATTGAAAATCTGCTGCCCAAAGTCGTTAAAGTAATATTCCTTGGTGACATTGTAGCCAGCGGCCTGCATGACGTTGCCCAGCGTGTCGCCGATGAACGCGCCGCGCCCGTTGCCCACATGTACCTGTCCAGTTGGGTTGGCGCTGACAAACTCCAGGTTCACGCGCTCACCCAGCCCCAGAGCGATTTCCCCAAAGTGGTCGCCTTCTGCCAGCACACGATCAGCCTGCTGGAAGAGCCAGGTTGGGCTGAGCCGGTAGTTAATAAAGCCTGCTCCGGCGACTTCTACTGTTTCGACCAGATGAAAATCCGGTTCTGCTCCGGCCAGCTTTCTGGCCTCTGCGGCAATGGCTTCGCCAAGCTGGCGCGGATTGGCCTTCTCACCTGTGGCCCGCTTGATCTCGCCTGCCAGCTTCATCGCCAGGTTGGCGGCAAAATCGCCATGACTGACGTATTGTGGCCGTTCTATCTCAAAAGCGGGCAGTTCAACCTGGGGCAGCGTTCCTTCCTTCTGCGCTGCCCGGGCGGCCCGCGTTGTTACCTCTTGAATGATGTCCCGAATCACGGCATTTTCTCCAATGTGAGATATACCAGGCTGGCACTGGTCTATCTGCCAGCCTCCTGTTGCAAATGTGCCAGAGTGGCGCGCACCGCTGCGCGGTGAAAGGTTCGATACATATCGTCCTTACTATAAGCAGGGTCTGCTCCCAGGTTCTTGAGCGCCTGCTCGAAGGGCAGGCTGATGATCTCTGCTATATCCGCGCGCTCGCGCCAATCCGTTGGGACCAGCCCAGACGCGAGCGCGGCGCGCGCGTGGCGCTCGACCTCATCGAAATAGGCGCTGTTGCTCGTGATGAGCGCCGGATCGGTAGTATCGCCGTGACAGGGAATCACCGTTGCCGCGTTCAGAGCCGCTAGCCGCTTCAGCGAACGCCGCAGGATGGGCAGCGTCTCCGCCGCTTCGATATAGGGAAAAGGCTGCTCGGCGGCATCGCCTGCCAGCAAGAGGCGCAGTTCTGGTATCCAGACAGAGAGATGGTCCTCAGTATGCCCGGGTGTCGGGATCAGTTCCAGGGTGAGATCACCGCCGTCAATCAACAGGCTATCGGTAAAGGTGATGGTCGGCGCGACCAGGCGCACATTGGCGAACCGCGAAGCCTTTTGCTGGCGCTGCGCCAGATACTGGCGTGCCTCCTCGCTGTGCAAACGCTTGCGCGCCTGCTCGTGGGCGATGATTGGAGCCGGATAGGCCCCACCCGGCGCGGCAAAGAGCGCGTTTCCCCAGCAGTGATCATAATCTGCGTGGGTGTTGATAACCAGCAATTGACGCCCGGCCAGTGACGGGTGGATCATTTCTATGATCGCCGCTGCCAGTTCTGGCGCTGCCATCGTGTCTATGACGACGACATAGCGATCTGTAACCAGCACGCTGGTATCGACTTCATCCCCGGCCCTGAAGAGGCGCAGCCGACTATCCCAGCCGCTGTTAGGAACTTCTATCAGCCTGGGCTGCTGGCCTTCCTGCTCTATCTGCTCCACCAGCGGTCCTCTCTAGCTCTGGCTGGTCAGCGCCTGCGCGCCTCGGCCTCCATGTTCTTCAGGCGCGCCTCGACGTAGGCGCTCAGCGTCCCGCCCACTTCATACGGATGACCATAGCTATGGTCATTCGTCACCTGAATCTTTTTATCGCTGCGCAGGTCCACAAAAGCGACGGATGTGGGGCCGCGCGGCTTGCGGCGCATGCCTAACATACGTCCTGCGGTTGTGCCAGCGGTAATCTTCTGATCTCCTGACCGATCTACGGCTTCCGGCGTGGTATATATGGCCCATGATGCGTGCGTGGCTGGGGCGCTGCTCCCCTTGGTTGTAAGAAAGCCTACTTCTTCGAGCGGAACCAGATCGATCTTATTCTTCTCCTGCTTACAATAGACCTCAGGGGTGATAACGATCATGCACTGATCGGCTTGCAGCAGCCGACGGGTATCTTTCGCCAGCAACCAGAGACTCCCGACGCCTGTGACCCCCAACGCAGCAAGGAAGAGGCCCGTGATGATAATGCCCCCCGCGCCGTGTTCGAAGTTTTCCGGCCAGGTGGCGAGAAACAGCGCGATAAACAGGCCCAACCCCATGATGGCCCCAAGCGCCCATCCAAGAATGGTAAACCGAACCTGATTGCGGCGCAGCGGCAAAATGATCCAGTTGGAGGGTGCGCTGTCGCTGCGGGCGGTGGACAAAATCTCGGCAGCTTCCATTTTGTCTTTTCTCCTGATGAAGAGAACAAAAAAACCAATCCCTATTATAACATACGAAAACTGCCAGCCAGTGCTCACACGGATAGCGCCTATGGTACAATAGAGGGGTCTGTGTGTGATCTGGACTCGCGGGAGTTCCGCTGTGATGAATGATATTGCCCAGGCGATTGCTGCTGCCGAGCAGTTGCGTGTAAGTTACGAAGCGGCTCATCCTGAACAAAGCGATCCCCTGGCTGCCATGCCGATTGACTCGCTGGTAGCCTGGAAAGGGGTTGCGGTGGAGCGCTTTAACCCGGTGGACGCGCCACCAGGCACGCTGGGCTGGTTGGAGCCGGGCGAAGATTTGATCTGGCTGAGCGTCTCTCTGGATGAGCCTGTGCGGCGCTTCACGCTGGCCCATGAATTAGGGCATTGGGCGCTGCACCGCCGGGTCGGCGGCCAGGCCGATGTTGTTTCGGGCGGTCTGCCACTGGTTGGGTCTGATCAGCAGGGCGCCTGCACCGCTGAGGACATCGAGGCTTATCTGGCTGGGGGACTGGCGGAGGACGAACTGCTGCAACCCGGCCAATCCTATAGCCCTCGCGCCCGCCGCGAACGCGCCGCCGATGCTTTTGCCGCCGCGCTGCTCGCTCCACTTGAGCGCGTGCGCCTCCTCTTCCTGGGTACGCCTGAACGCGAGCCGTTGGACCCTGAACGTCTGGCTGCGCACTTTGGGATGACACTGCAAGCACTGTTGGGTCGCCTGGCAGAGATGCTGCGCGAGCAGCCGAATCTCAGAGAGCCAGCGATGCCGCAAGCGAGGCCAGCCAGAAGGGCGAAGACGCAGCCGACCAGCGCCCCCGGAACCTATGATCCCTGGCAGCAGGCCGCGATTGCCGCCGCGACGCCTGCCCTGGTGGTGGCTGGCCCTGGCAGCGGCAAGACCAGCACGCTGGTGGGGCGCGTGCGTCATGTGGTTGAAGAGCAGGGCGTTGCGCCTGATCGTATCCTGGCGCTGACGTTCTCGAACAAGGCTGCCCTGGAGATGCGCGAGCGGATCGCCGCGCTGCTTGGAGCAGAGTCTGTTCTGCCGACGGTCAGCACCTTCCACAGCTTTTGCGCCGATCTGCTGCGCCTGTACGGGCCGCAGGTGGGGCTGCGCCCCGATTTTGCGTTGTTGGATTTGCCGGGCAGCTACTTTCTCTTGCGCAAGGTAGCCGGGCGGCTGCCGCTGCGCCACTACGGACATTTGAGCAATCCTGAATTGCATTTTGCCACGCTGCTTGGCGCAATTTCGCGGGCGAAAGATGAGCTTGCCACTCCTGAAGACTATCTGCGCCTGGCCGAAGCGGCGCTGGTGGGTGCTCAATCGGATGAAGAGCGGCTGAAGGCAGAAAGAGCGCGCGAGGTGGCGCTGGTCTATCAGGTCTATCAGCAGGCGCTGGCGGCGCAGGGCAACGCCGATTTTGGCGATTTGATTCTGCTAGCCGTGCAGTTCCTCAAGGCGACTCCCGCCGCGCTGGCAGAACTGCATGGGCGTTACCAGCATATTCTGGTTGATGAGTTTCAGGACATCAACCGCGCCAGCGGTGTGCTGCTCAAGCTGCTGGCGGGCGAGCGAGCCAATATATGGGTGGTGGGCGATCAAGACCAGGCGATCTATCGTTTTCGCGGCGCTTCTCCGGCCAATATCGGGCAGTTTCATCGTGACTACCCTGGCGCGCAGGTGCTGCCGCTGAGCCGCAACTATCGCTCGCTGGCCGATATTGTCGCTGCCGCAGGGGCCTTTCGTGAGGCGGCGCTGCGCCTCTCTGTGAGCAGCCAGCCGGGCGCGCCAAGCGAAGATCAGAAAGAAGCCCCTGAGCGTACAAGCCAGGAAGCACCATCTGAGCAATCAGCCGCCTCCGAGAGTCAAGAGGCGGTGCGACTGGCCCCGGAGGAACCGATTATCACGCTTGCAGCAGCTCCCGATGCCCAGGGCGAGATTGCCGGTCTGGTGTCGGCTATTGAAGAGCGCCACGCGCGCGGCGTCCCCTATCGAGATCAGGTGGTGCTTTGCCGCACCCGCGAACAGGCGCGCATGGTGATCGAGGGGCTGGAGCGCGTCGGCATGCCTGCCAGCGCCGGAGGGAGCCTGTTGGAGCAGCCTGATGTCAAGGATTTGCTGGCAATCGTGGCGCTGCTGGCCGAGCCAAGCGGCATGGGCCTGCTGCGCGCGGCGGCGCAGCCCGATCATTTCATCCCGCGTGATGATCTGCTGGCGCTCTTTGCGCACGCGCAGCGCGAAGGCATTCCGGCTGGGGTCTTGCTCTGGCAGCCTGAGCGTTTGCCCACGCTTTCGCCGCAGGGATTTGTCGGGGCGATGCGTCTGGCAGACATCCTGGCAGACTTGCGCGCGACTCCTGATCTCTGGACCTTGCTGGCGCACTATGTCTTTATTCATACCGCCCTGGCGCGGCGTTTGCTCCAGGCGAATGACCAGGCTAGCCGCCAGCCAGCGCGCCCGCATCTCGACCACTTGCGCGGCGTGCTGGACCTTGCCCGACGCTTTGATACGCAGGAACGCGAGCGCGAGGCCGAAGAGGACCAGGGTGCGGCGGCTGACCCTGGCAAACGCTGGGAGCGGTTTCTGGAGTATCTGCGCGTGTTGATTGAACTGCGCGCCGATGATGGGGGACGCCGCGAGCCGGAAGATGGCGACGGCGAAGCAGCGGACATCGTGCGCGTGATGACGGTGCATGCCAGCAAGGGCCTGGAGTTTCCTGTGGTCTATCTGCCGCAACTGGCGCAGCAGCGTTTTCCGGTCAGTATGCGCAGCGAGGCCGCGCCGATGCCGCCGGGGCTGTGCGAAGATGAAACCATCCGCAGCCGCCACGATGCCCGCGTCGCGCACTTGCTCGATGAAGCCAGCCTCTTTTATGTCGGCCTGACCCGCGCCCGCGATGAACTGCTGCTGAGCTATGCCGAGCGCTATAAAAAGCGTAGGGCCGCCGCTTCCGATTTCTTGCGCCATATCGAGGAAGCGCCTGGCGCTCGCCTGCGCCGTGTCCGTTGGGGCGAAGCTGATCTGGCGGCGCTGGAAGGGAAGGCAAGCGAAGCGCAGAGCGCGGCGGATGGACTGGCGCTGGAAAAAGAACCCGGCGCTCGCCCGGCGGCTATCAGCGCCGGGGAGCTTGAAACCTATCTGCGCTGCCCACGCCAGTATCAATATCGCTATGTCTATGGTTTCCAGCCAGCGGGGCAGGGCTATCGCCAGTTCTATGAGTGTGTGCAGCGCACCCTGCGCGTTCTGCATGAGCGCCTGGCAGCCGCAGGCGCTGCATCGGGCCTGGCGAGCCAGCCAGAAGAGAACGCCAGCGCGTCAGCCGAACCAGCCTTCAGCCTGGAGGCCGCTCAGGAACTCTTTGCCGAGAACTGGCGTCAGTTTGGACCACTGGAACACCCCTTTGCGGAAAACTATTTTGCGCATGGCCTGCGCGTCATCGAACGCACCTGGAGGGGCTTGACCGGCGCTGCTGAAAGCCAGGCGCAAGAAGCGGCGACAGATAGGGCAGACGATGAGGCGCGCCCAACAGCGAAGCTGGCTGCCAGCAGCCGCCTCTCGCAGAGACTGGATGCGCGCCTGGATGGGCAGGCTATTCAGGTGACGGTTGATCGCGTGGAAGAAGAGGGGCTGCCGCTGGCCGTTGATCCTGAGCGTCCGGTCCGGCTGGTGCGGCACCGCATGAGCGGCAAAGATGAGGAGAAGGCTGATGTTGAGGTGCGCCATGTCCTTTACGCGCTGGCGCAGGAGCAGCGCACTCCTGGCCGTCCGGTGGAGGTCTATGAGCATAATCTGAGTACTGGCGCGCTTGTGCCTGTCCCGCTGGACAGCCGCGCAGCCCAGAATCGCCGCGCCGACCTGGCGGCGGCGCTGGTTGGCATGCGCGCCCGACGCTATCCACCCAAGCCAGACCGCCGCCTCTGCCCACGCTGCCCCTTCCTGATGATCTGCCCGGCGGAATAATCGGGGAACCCCAAACCATATAGACTCGTAAAGCTTGAAGTAAGGAGAGTATGTCAATGGTGACGCTTGAGGATGTCGTTGAGGCGCAGCGCGTAATCGCCGGTCGGTTGCATCGCACGCCCCTGCTTTCTGCCCAGGCGCTGGGGGAGATGGCCCAGCCGCCGGTACGCCTTTTCTTGAAAGCCGAGCTGCTGCAAAAAACGGGAGCCTTCAAGGTGCGCGGCGCGCTCAATAAGCTGGCGTCGCTGAGTTCTGAGCAGAAGCAGCGTGGGTTGATTACCGTCTCGGCTGGCAATCACGCGCAGGCGGTGGCCTGGAGCGCCGCTGCCGAGCATGTGCCTGCAACGGTGGTGATGGCTGAAACGGCGGTGCGCAGCAAAGTCAATGCGACGCGCGGCTATGGCGCGGAGGTTGTTCTCTTTGGCACGAGTATGTCGGGCATCTTCGATCACGCGCACCAGCTTGAGCGCGAGCGCGGCCTGCTCTTCATTCCGCCGTTTGATGATCCGCGCATTGTCGCCGGACAGGGGACCGTCGGCCTGGAGATTCTGGAAGATATGCCTGATCCCGATGTGGTGATCATCCCTTGCGGTGGAGGCGGCCTCTGCTCTGGCGTGGCGACGGCCATCAAATCGAAGCGCCCGCAGACGCGCATCGTGATTGTTGAGCCGGAGGGCGCGCCGACGATGCGCCGCTCGCTGGACGCGGGCAAACCGGCGGCGCTGGAGAGCATCAACACGATTGCCGATGGGCTGACTGCGCCGTTCACCAGCGACCTGACACTTTCGCTCACCCAGTGCTATGTGGATGACGCGGTGCTGGTTTCCGATGCCGAGATTGCCCAGGCGATGGGCCTGATTCTGGAACGCTGCAAGCTGCTGGCTGAGCCTGCCGCAGCGGCCAGCGTGGCGGCCCTGCTTTGCGGCAAAGTAAATGCCGCTGAGGGAGCAAAGGTCGTTGCCATCCTCAGCGGCGGAAACGTTGACCGCGAGCGCCTGAAACAGCTTTTATAGGTCTATCTATTTAAGAACGGGTGGCTTTCCCAGTGGCTGCGTTTGTGGTACAATCATAGTGTAGGGTTGCCCTGACTGGATAGGCATACATGCTTTGGACACCAGTTCTGTAACAAGAGTGCAGGTTCGAGTCCTGCCACCTCTTCGGAGGTGTGGCGGAATGGTAGACGCGCCGGTAGCAACACTTGCCTGTCGAACTTGTAACCCTATACGGCATTATGGCCGCTCAGGCCAACGAGAAAGCGCGCGCGCGGGCAGCATCTCTGCCCGCGCGCTCCCTTCTTCGTCTCTTGCAGCGATGCCGCTTTCAGAGGCCCAGCCCTTGCTCATCAAGCGGACCATACCCGGTGACGACGAGCTTTTCCATGATGGGGAAGCGGGCGAGCGTATCCCGCACTTTCTCGACGGTCACGGCTTCTACGTCGGCTACCTCATCTTCGGCTGACTTCAATTTGCCTTCGGAGAGCCAGGTGGCCGGAAGCGCCTGCATGCGGCTGGCGGTATGCTCGGCGTTCAAGACGATCTGGCTAATCAGCTTGTCTTTGGCCCGCCGCAGTTCATCCTCGTGAACGCCTTCTTCGACCAGCCCCTGAAGTTCTGCCCGCATCAGGCGCAGCACCTCTGGCGCGTTGGTGGGACTGGTCGTGGCATAGAGTTCCACCAGCCCGGTTCCGTCAAAAGCCATCAGCCCGGCCACTGCCGCTTCGGCCAGCCCTTTCTGGTGAATGTTCCAGAAGAGCCGCGAACCGGAGCCATCGCCCAGCGCCATGCAGGCCAGTTCCATAGTGTAATAATCGGGGTCTTCCAGCCCCAGTGATGGGAAGGCCAGTAAAAGCTGCTCTTGTTGCAGCTTCTCTTTGGTACACACGGCGGTTCGGGCTGATGCGGGCGCGTAAGGCTGCCGCGCGCGTCCGGCTTCGCCGCTCTGCCAGGTTGCGCAGTAGCGTTCGGCCAGTTCCAACACCTGATCCCATTGGAAATTGCCAGCCACCGTGAGGATCAGGTTGTTGGCGCTGTAACGCTGCCGCCAGTAGTCACGCATCCACTCGACATTCATGGCCCCGATGCTGTCGCGCGACCCCAACACCTCGCGGCCCAGCGCATACTCGCCAAAGTAATGCTTCATCAGCCAGCGGTACGCCTGGCGCGCTGGCACTTCCTCCGAGCGGGCAATCTCTTCGATAATCACGCCGCGCTCGGTGTTAAACTCGTCTGCATCCAGTTTGGGCTGCATCATATCGGCCAGGATTTCGATAGCTGGCGCGAGGTTCTCTCCCAGGATGCGCGCGTAATAGAAGGTTTGCTCCAGCGAGGTAAAGGCGTTAAACTCGGCCCCGATGTTATTGAACGCCAGGCTAATCTCCTCGGCAGAGCGTTTCTGGGTGCCTTTGAAGACCATATGCTCCAGAAAGTGGGAGACACCATAGAGACGAGGGTTCGCTTCGTCGCGTGCGCCGGTGCGCACATGAAACGCTACTGCCACCGACTCGAAATCGGGCATGTGTTCGGCCAGTATCTGCAAGCCATTGCTCAGTCGGTGGGTGTAGAAGCGGCTGCTGGCGCCGTTTGCGTTATTCTTTGCTCCGCTCATTCCCTGTGAGCTTGAAATGGTCATAAATATGCAGCCCTTTCTTGGGGGACACGCTGCTGGCGCCTGGAAGGGCGTGTGCCGCGCAGGTGAAAAAACAGTGAGAATGATCCCGCCATCGCTGCCTATCTCTGGCGGGGATTTCTGTCATCATAGCCCCTGCTGGTCTGCGCTGTCAAACGTGACCCACTGGTGGTTCCACCAATTATCAGGGGCCACTTGTAGCGCCGCCCCCCTTCGGGAAGGGCCGCTTGCCTCGGCTGGGCCTCGGCAGTCTCGCTCCCGTTGGTCGCTCGCGCGTCCCTCCTGGCGGCTCAACGCTGGCCCGCTGGTAGGTTGGCCTGGAGGGCGAACGCTCGCCCTGGCGCAGCGGTGGCCGCCTGGAAGGCGGCGCTACAAGTAACACGCCTCGCTTGCCAACACCTCAGATTTGGTAGAACCCTCACTGGTCAGTCTTGCGCCAGTTGTGCCGCTGTGTTATGCTGGCACCGTTGCTATATAGGGGCATCCGATTCAAGCTGGCGTTTGCGCCCAGGGATTGGGTGTGCTGGCCGATTCTCCTGGTTGTGGGGTCGAGTCTCTAGTTGGAAGGAACAGTTTGATGAAACAGCCTCCCGATGGCTCGCCAGCCTCTTCGCTGCATTCTGTGGCGCTCTTCTCACCGTCCGCCTCAGCGCCAGGGGCAGCAAGTGGGGCTGGAGCAGCGCATGGCTATCACCGAGCCAGGCTGCGCCGGGTGAGTCGGGCTGCTGGCCCCCAAGAGGGATTGGTGTTCTCGGCTGGCCTGAAAAGTCTGGATTTTCCTGCGAATCCCGAACTCTACGCGCGCGCGCTGAATGCTGCCATTGAATTGCTGCGCGCTGATGGTGGTGTGCTGGCGATGTTGGATCCAACAGGCCAGCACTTAGTCATTCGCCAGGAGCGCGTCATCGGGGTGCTTGAAGAAACCTACACAGCCCTGGCCGCGCTGGGAAATCCATCACCGCCGCTTGCCCGTCCAGACGTTCTCACAAGAGAAGGAGCAGCGGCGCCTGAGCTAGAAATCACACGCCCCCTGCCCATTCTGCCATCGGCTGCCCAGTCTCCCAGTAAGGCCGCAGACCAGGAGGCTGCCTTGGAGACCAGCGAAGAGAATGACCCATCAGCGTCTTCATCTGTCAATAGAGTAGAGGCTCAGGAGCCTGGCTATCGCTGTGGTCAAGGGTTTCTTGGGCACGTCTGGAAAATGAACCAGGCTATCACTCTCTCCGATGAGAAGTGTCGGGAGCTTCCACGCGACGAGACGACAGCGCCGGATCAGAACCTGGCCTGGCATATTGGCGCGCCCATTCGTGTTCCTGATTCGCTGCTTCCGCTTGGGATTGATGAGCCTGCTTCGGTTGTCGGGGTGATTGCCGTTGCGTTTCAAGATAAGCATTGGTCGCCTCCCAAGCGTTACATGGAAATGCTGCAACTGCACGCGGACCGCGTGGCGCTGGCTCTGCAAACCGCCTGGCTGGAGGAAACCCGCCACCGCCAGGCAAAGTTCCTGAGCCTGCTGCATGACGTGACGCTTCACTTTTCGACGACGCTCGATCAAGAGCGACTATTTGCGGAACTGCATCAACTGATCGTCGCTGTGCTGGGCACCACGTCTTTTGCCATCCTCCTATATCATCGGGATCGAGACAAGGAAGAGGTCGAATTTGCCTATGCTGCGGAGCAGGCAGCGACAGAGCATGCCGCGCCTGCTAAACACCGCGCCGTGAGAGAAAAGCAGATGCCTGCCTGGTGGAAGAAAGTCAAGGATGGCGCGATTGTCACCATCTCTACCCCGGAAGAGCGCCAGGAGTATGCGAAGGCTCTCCAGTCTGGCTGGCTGAGCGGCGAATCGTTTGAGTCTATGTTGATCGTCCCACTGCTGACCAGAACGCGCGAGCATATCCTCGGCGCGCTGGGTGTGGCGAGCCAGCAGCCGCGCTCCTACTCGCGTGAGCAGATTGAGATGCTGGAAACCATCGCGCATACGGCTGCGTTTGCGTTTGAGAATGCGGAACTTTACGCGCTCAGCACCCGTTCACTGGAACAGGCAAAAAGTAAGAAGCGCCAGGTGGCTGCGCTCAACAACGCTGTGAATACCCTGAACGCCAGCTTACATGTTGATGAGATCCTGCAAAAGCTGGTGAAGCAGGCCAACATCTTGACGGAAGCGCAACTCTGTACCGTTTTCCTCTTTGAGGACGATGAGAAAACACTGGTGGCGCGGGCATCAAATGCCAACCAGATGCACTTTCACGCCTGGGGTATTATCGCGCTGGAGGAGATTCGAATTCAGCCCTCAAGCAGCATCATGAAGCGGCTCAAGGTTGGTGAGACGGTTGTGCTGAATGATCTGGAAGCTGAACGGGCCTCCGAAACGCTCACAGGCGAGGTCTATCGCCGCTATGATGTGCGTTCGCTGCTGCTGGTTCCCATTCGGCGGCAGGGGACGCTTCTGGGACTGCTTGTCGTCTATACCCCTGGCGAGCGCCATCTCTTCCAGCCGGATGAGATTTCCTTGCTAGAGGGGCTGGCCGGCCAGGCGGCGGTGGCAATCAACAATGCTCAGCTCTATACGGACCTAGAGCAGGCGCTGGCGCAGCAAAAAGAGCTTGATCGTCTGAAGGATGATTTTATTGTGACAGCCTCGCATGAGTTTCGCACCCCGCTGAGCGCGATTCATGGCTATGCCTCGCTGCTCCAGCGCCACAGCGCCAGGCTGACAATGGACCAGGCCCGCCGCTTTTCCTCAGAAATTACGCGCGCCGCTCAGCAGTTGGTGGGCATGGTGACAACGTTGATGGATGCCTCGCGCCTGGATTCGCGCAAGCTCTCCCTGAATCCCCAGCCGGTTGAGGTGCGCCTTCTGGCTGAGAGCGCGCTGGCGCTGGTACAGCCCGATATTCAGCAGCCGATTCATATGGATATTCCCACCGACCTGTGGGTTCATGCCGATCCGGATCGGCTGCGCCAGGTGATGACGAACCTGCTGACCAATGCCGGAAAATACTCTCCTTTTTCCAACCCTATTGATTTTATCGCCCATGTGGAGCAGCACTTTAGCCTATCTGAAGCGTCCTCGCAGACGGAGCCTGCTCCCTATCTGATTGTCAGCGTGGTTGATCGCGGGGATGGTATCTCGGCTGAAGATCAGAAAAAGCTGTTTCAAAAATTTGTCCGGCTCCAGCGCTCCTTGACTACTCCGGTGCGCGGGACCGGCCTGGGCCTGTATATCTGTCGCCAGTATCTGACCGCAATGGGTGGAGCCATCTGGGTAGAAAGTACCATCGGCGAGGGGTCCACCTTTAGCTTTGCTTTGCCGCTGACGACCCCTCCGGCTGATGCGTCCGGCAGCGGCAAAGCTGCTGCGCTCCCTCCACATGGGTGAAGATTCTGCGCCTTGTTCGTTGTACACAGCGTAGTGTTCCTGGCGACCTGTGGAACGCTCGTTACGTGGGTCAAGGGGGTGCAATTATGCTGATCGTTCATAGCGCGGACTCTGCCCAGACGGAGGCTGACGAACCGCCCTGGGTGTTGATTGTGGATGATGATGCTGCCATCCGTAAGATGCTGGTGGATGCGCTCTCGCTGGAGGGATTTCAGACGGAGACCGCCCGCGATGGGCGGGAGGCGCTGGAGTTGTTGGAGGATGGCAAAAGACGTATCGTTTTGCTTGATTTGATGATGCCCATCATGGATGGATGGGAACTCTGTCGCCATCTGGCGGAACGTGTGACGCTGCGCCAGCAACTCTCTATTATTCTGATGTCGGCAGGGGAAAAGTTGGACCAGGCGCGCGATCTCCAGGTAGAGGGCTATCTCGCCAAGCCCTTTGATGTCGATCATCTGCTGGAGTGTCTGAACCCGTTTGTTTCTGAGGCCCGGTCCTGAAGGACAGGGCAGGGGTATCCTCCCTGCCCTGTCTTTTTTCAGCGATCATGCTCATACTCCGAAGCGTCAGCGGGCGCTTCTAGACTCGCCATTTCATCCCCCTCCAGATGCCAATCAGCGGCGTCGGCTGTGGCGTTCTGCTCTGGCGGGGCCGCTTGAGGGATGGGGACAGGCTTCTCGATACCAGAGCCTGTCAGGCTCAGGAGGGTGCTGGTTGGCGCGGCAAGAATCGAGCGCGCTCGCCGCGCAGCCGCTCGGCTGCCTCCCCAGCCAAGTGCTCCCCCGACGACAAAGAACAAAACGGCGGCGAGGAGGCGCGTTTTAAGAAAGTCATCCAGCCCCAGCCCCTGGGGACTGCCCAGCCCGGTTACTATCACAAAAAGCGTCTGTCCAAGCCAGAAGAGGAGCATGGTAATGCTTCCGGCGATCAACCCATCCCTGCCGCCCTCGCTGCTCTGGGCTTCGGGCGTGCTGAGGCCCGCGTAGTAGGCCAGCACCGCTGCAATTGCCAACGCCAGGTAGCCTGGCAGGAACTCCAGCAAAAGCGACGTGATCTGAACTGATCTCTGGTTGATGGTGCTGGAACTTCCGTGTTGAAGCGCGCCCGCGCCAAAGAGCAAAAATATGCACACGCATCCAGCAATAATCCCCAGCTTCACTCCGCGCTGTGTTGCTGTGCCACCGACCGCTTCCGCTAGGTACCCCCTTGGCTTGCCTGGCTCCATACCTGGCCCCCTCTCTCGCGCTGATCTGCGTTCTGCGTCTGGCTCCCTCTGCCGAAGGTATTAGTTCTCAGGGGCCGCCTTTTTTTCGCTGCTCCCTCCGCGTCTGGCGCTGCGCTCGCTGGCGCTGCCGGTGCGCGAGCGCGGCTTTTTGGCAGAGGTGGACCCGTTCTCTGCATCGGTCCTGGATGGCTCTTCTGAAGCAGCGGGCGCGACCTCTATTCCCTCGGTGCGCAGTTCGGCGGCCAGAGCCTCATTATACTCAGCCATCAGCCCGTGTTCCTCCATCGCATCTTTCCGGGTGTGCTCTGAGGCTGGCTTCTGTTCTGCGTCCTGCTCCTCCTGTGGCGCGGCAGACGGGAGTCTCTTTTGGGCCTGTCGGGCATTCACTTCTTCCGCCTCCTCGGCGGTCCAGGAGCGCGAGGTGCGCTGGATCAAGAAGTAGTAAGGGACCATAGCGATCAGCACGAAGACAGCGGTCCATTGGGCCTGCTTGAGCGCATCAATGCCCAGGAAGGGGACGGTTGGCTCGCTGCCCCGGAAGAAAAAGACGATGAACTGCGTGATGGCATAGCCCACCAGATAGACGAGCGAGACCAGCCCCATCTTGATGCGCGGCAAACGCAGCAGGAGCGGCAGGAGAATTGCCAGTAAGATCAGGTTCATCAGGATCTCGTAAGCTGCCGCCGGATGCACAGGGACCGAGGTTTGGGTGAAGGCATGCGGATTGGTATACAGGGTTGCCCACGGCACGACATGCGGGTCCGAGACCAGGCCCAGACAGGGCGCTGAGGAGGCCAGCGCACAGCTATTGGTGTCGGGCGGGACGGAGATGGCGCCTGCTGCGTAGCCGACAATATCGCCGTTGACCAGATTGCCAAAGCGCCCGAAAATCTGTCCGACGGCTGCGAAGAAGGTGGCAATATCCAGCGCCAACCAGATGGGGAGCTTGCGTCTCCAGGCGACAAACACCACCGTTGCTACGCCCAGGAAGATGGCCCCGAAGAAGGCCATGCCGCCGTTCCAGACGGCAATGATGTTGATAGGGTTTTTTATGTAGTTCGAGACGAGATCAGGTTGCTGGATGACGAAATATAAACGCCCGCCAATCAGTCCGCCCAGGGCCGCCCACCAGAAGACACTGTAGACAATCTCCTGGTCCAGCCCCAGCCGTTTGGCATAGCGCAGAATTGCCCAGAGTGCTATCGAGATAGCCACGACGTAGGCGACTCCATACCAGTGAATCGCCAGGGGGCCAAGTTGAAAGACAGGATCGATATTGATAATGATGTACGCGAGTGTCAAGAAGCTATGTGGCATAGTAGCAGCCTTCCTCCTGGCTTGTATCGGCAGAGCGTGCGCTTGCGTGTCCTCAATGCCCGGCCACCGCCATTATGGCCCAGCCACTGCTAATTGTCAATTTTAGCCAGGCATGATCAATAAGGAGGGGCCACCGTGGAGTAGAGCGTTTTATCTTCTTGAATGCCTGGAGTTGCCAGGAAAACGCTGCTCTTCAAGCGGATTTGCTATAATAGAGACCGCACTTTGTATGCGCCCCGGCAGAGCGCCTGAATTCAGGCCCGGCTGGCGCCTGCCGTTGGGGAGGGCGGAAATCTGGCTCACCAGCCCGGAGATGGTGACAGGAAGCGCAGCGATTCGTTACATATAGGGAGGCTGTCCGAAAGGCGCCTGTTGCGAGGAGGTATCTTTTTGAGAACGATTTGCGTCATTGGCACAGGGTATGTGGGTCTGGTGACGGGGACTTGCCTGGCCGATATGGGAAATCAAGTGACCTGTGTTGATATTATCCCCGAAAAGATTGAAAAATTGAAAGCTGGTATCCTGCCTATCTATGAGCCTGGCCTGAGCGAACTGGTCGAGCGCAACGTGCTGGCGGAGCGGCTGCATTTCACGACCAGCTATCAAGAGGGTCTGGCGGGCGCGGAGTTCATCTTTATCGCGGTTGGTACCCCCACCGGCCAGGATGGATACGGCGCTGACCTGCATTATGTGGAGAGCGCGGCGCGTTCCATTGCCGAAGAACTGGACCATTACGCCGTCATTATCAATAAAAGTACCGTCCCGGTCGGCACAGGGGATGTGGTCGCTACCCTCATTCGTCAGAACCTCAAGCGCCCGGATGTCCGTTTCTCGGTGGTCTCGAATCCCGAATTTCTGCGCGAGGGGGCGGCAGTGCTGGATTTCTTGCAGCCTGATCGCGTGGTGCTGGGGTCCACGGAGCGCGATGCCGCCACGCTGGTGGCTGAACTCTATCTGCCGCTGCGCGCGCCGATGGTCATTACCGATATTTATACGGCTGAAATGATTAAATATGCTTCCAATGCGTTTCTAGCGACGAAAATCTCTTTTATCAATGAGATTGCCAGTATCTGCGAGCGGCTGGGGGCAGATGTCAAAGAAGTGGCCGCCGGGATGGGCTATGATAAACGCATCGGACGCCCGATGCTGGACGCTGGCCTGGGATACGGGGGCAGTTGTTTTGTTGGCGAGGAGTCGGTCTTCGCGCTGAACAGCCCTCATGTAGCGACGGAACGTTTTGATACCCTCTTTGCCAAAGGGGCGAAGGACAGCGAGCCGTTCCGGGGCGATGTGGTGGAACTGGTTCAGCCCGCTGAACAGCGCGTTCTGGCGTTTGATCTGGAGACGGGGCAGCCCACGCTGGCCGATGTCAAGGCTATCACACGGCGCCCCTACAAAGGCAGGATGGTGACGATCAACACCAGCATGGGTCGCACGCTGCGCGTCACCGCCGATCACCCGATTGTTTTGCACAAAAATGAGCAGTTCATGATCTGGTCGGCGTCGGCAGTTGTACCTGGCGATCATCTGATGGCACTAACCGAACTTCCTGCTGTCGAGCAGGCGGCGCCGCTCAATCTGATCGAACTGCTGCGGGATACCCCACTGGAGGCGGATGTCTACGTTGCCTCCAACGACCATACGTTCAGCGAACAATATGCGCGGTTCGCCGCCGCGATTCCGACGACGATGCTCAAGTATCCCCAGGAGATCAGGCAGCATAACCGGATGTCGCTGCGCCTCTTCCGCCATCTCAGCGAGGCGGGCGCTCTCGATATTTCCGCCGAGAAATTGCAACTCTATACGGCCAAGGGCGCGGCCACGAAGATCAATGCGTTGATCCCGGTTGACGCCGATTTGCTGCGGCTGTGCGGCTATTATCTGGCCGAAGGCTATCTCTCGCGCGATGTGGGCCGGGCTGGCGCGGTGCGTGAGCGCGTCGGCCTCTGCTTCCATGAAAACGAAGCTGAATATATCGCGGATGCGCAGCGCATTCTGGGCCGCTGGGGTCTAAAGTTCATCGAACGACGCGCCACCAGCGCGCTGACAACGATTGTTTCTTCACGCATCCTGGCGTGGCTGCTGCGAGATGTTTTGCGCTGCGGTATGCGCTCAGAGGATAAATCGCTCCCGCGCCTGGCATTTAATGTTTCGCCATTGCTGCGTCAGGAGTTGATTCGTGGCGCGTTCAGCGGCGATGGCTCGGTGACGCTGGTGCAGAAGGGCCAGAACCTGATGCTGGAATACGCAACGGTCAGCAAAACCCTGGCTGATGGGATGGCGCTGCTGCTGCAAACCGTTGGGGTTATCCCTTCTATACGCACACGCTGGATGAATAAATCAAAGCAGCCAGCCTATATTCTACGCGTGAGCGGCTACGAACAAATTGCTTCCCTCAAAGATGCTTTTGGCGAGAAACGCCGCGCACAGATTGAGCGCGTCCTGGCAGGCTATCAGCGTCACATTCAGCCACATGGCTTTGAGCGGCATGGCCCTTTTGCGACGCTGGTGGTTCGTGAGGTGAAGCACGAAGACGTTGAAACGACGGTCTATAGTATGGAGACGAGCACCGGGACATTGATCGCGTCGTCTGGACTGATTAGCCATAACTGCTTCCCCAAGGATGTGAAGGCGCTGGCGCACATGGGCGCAGAGGCCGGCCTGCATCCGCAGCTTCTGAATGCGGTCATGGAGATTAACCAGGATCAGCGGCGGCTGGTGGTGGATAAACTGGTTTCGCTGTTGGGCGGGTTGCGCGGCGCAACTGTTGGCATCCTGGGCCTGGCCTTCAAGCCCAATACCGATGATATGCGCGACGCGCCTTCAGTTGATATTGTTCACTGGCTGCTGGCGCAAGGGGCCGAGGTGCGGGCCTATGATCCGGTGGCGATAGAGACAGCGCAGCAGGTGATGGCTGGTCTGCCGGTCACGTATTGTAAGACGAGTTACGAGGCGGCTGAGGGCGCTGACGCGCTGGTCGTCGTCACCGAATGGAATGAGTTCAAGTCGCTCAATATGCTGCGTATCCATGATAGCATGCGTCGGCCTATCCTGATTGATGGCCGCAACATCTATGAGCCAACGGAGATGCAGCGGCTGGGATTTACATATCGTGGCATGGGGCGTGCTTCGGGCAATGCGCTGCTTGGCCTGGCTAATGGGCAAAGCGCGAATGGCGCTGCTGAGGCTCGTGTTTCGGGGGCCTTACCAAAAGCCTCCAACGCCAGCTAGTTCTGTGGCGTGGCGCTGGCAGTACTGGTGATGTTTTTGGCGCTGTTTTTGAGGAATGGCAATGGCTGGCACGAGAACCGATAAGCCGCAACCGATCCGCCATACAGAGGAGCCGGGCGCGCCTGCGACGGCTGGCGCTTCGGCTGCTGCGTTTGCAGGCGCGCTGGCTGGAGCGCCTGGTGTTCTGGTGGGGATCGATCTGGTTGAGGTGGAGCGCATTGCTCAGACGGTTGCGCGCTTTGATGCGCGCTTTCTGAAGCGGGTCTTTACGCCGGAAGAGCTTCAGGAGGGCCGCCGACGCATGACCTGGCTGGCCGGGCGCTTTGCTGCCAAAGAAGCCTGCGCCAAAGCCCTGGGTACTGGTGTTGGAGGCGCTGTGGCCTGGCGCGATATGGAGATTCTGCGCCAGCCCGGCGGCAAACCTTCCTTGCGCCTGCTGGGCGACGCGGCGGCGCGGGCAGCGGCCCTGGACATCGCGCAGATCGATCTGAGTATTTCCCATACCCATCGGTACGCGATTGCTGTAGTAGTTGCGCTGACTATCAGCGGAGAAGTCAGCGCGAGCGACTATTTCTCAGACGCAGGCGCGGGGCGCCCACCCGCTTAGTACCCCAATCATAGCGCCGGGTTCTTTTGGAGGTTCCCAATGCAATACCTGGATTTAGCACTCTCCCTGGCCTGGCCGCAGATTGTGGTCGCCATCCTCTGGTTTGTCGCGGGAGTGGTTGCGCTGCGGTATGCCCGCGCCACGCGGCGGCCTCTCTTTCTCTTCAGCGGGATCGCTGCGCTCTTGCTGGCAGGAAGCGAGGTACTCTCGCCAGCCCGCCTGGCTTACCGTTATTTCACCCACCGAGTCTCCTGCGTTTCTTTTGACGCCTGTTCAGATGAACTGCTCTTTGGCGCTGCCAAGTTTGAGTGGCTGATTGGTGGAATCGCTGCCCTGGCGCTTTTGATCGGTGTCGTTCTGGAGGTGTCCCGCGCCCGCAGGCGCGCGAAGGCCAAAAACGCGGCGCGTGTAGGCAGTAACGTGACGCTGGGCGTGTCCCCTGGCGCGGGAGTCGTTCCTGCTGCCGCCTCTGTCGGCCATTATCAAGCGGTTCCTGTCTCGCAGCCAATCAACGATTATGGCGCTGAGACGCCGGATGATCTTGGACCAACGCTGTCAGGAGGTTTTGCGGATTCTGCCCTGGCCTCTGATTTCGGGCCGCCCCTGGAGGACGAGCAGCCGACTTTCTATCGAAGGCCCGCGCCTGGCTCTGGGTCCGGTCCCCTTTAGAGGGGCAGGTCAGCGGAATGCCAGAGTCGTATCACCGGATCATTAGAAGCGGTAGCAAGCAGCGCATCACCTGGAGTGAACGCCACGGCGTTCACTCCGCCCTCAAAGCTATCTAAGACGCCTAGACAGCGGGCTGTCTGTGGCTGCCAGAGTCTTACGGTCCCGTCATAGCCTGCCGAAACGAGCAGCTTGCCATCGGCTGAGAAGGTGACGCCCCGCACCATCTCCTCGTGTCCTTCCAGGGTTTGCAGGAGGTCGCCGGTCTCCGGGTTCCAGAGCCGCACGAGATAATCGTTCGAGCCTGCGGCCAGTAAGCGGCCATCCGGCGAAAACGCCAGGGCGTTTACCCCCCCGAAGTGCCCATCCAGCACGCGCGCCAGCCGATGCTGCGGCATATCCCAGAGCCGCACGGTTTCGTCATTCGCGCCTGATGCCAGCAGATGGCTTGCCGGGGAGAAGGTGACGCTGGTGACTTCATCGTCGTGGCCTCCCAGTTCGCCGACAGGCTTTCCCGTCGCTGGATGCCAGAGGCGCACACATTTATCGGTTGCTCCCGATGCCAGCCAGGAACCATTAGGAGCAAAGTCCAGACCCCATACGGTAGTATTCGGCTGTTCGATGACGCGCGGCGTGCGCCCGCGCCGCAGATTCCAGACGCGGATACTCTGGTCGCTTGCGGCAGAGGCAAGCGCCTGCCCATTGGGAGCAAACGCCAGCGCCAGGATGTTTCCTCCGTGTCCGACCAGCGTTTGCAGGCATTCGCCGGTCTTTATCTTCCAGAGCCGGATCGCGTGATCGTTAGCGCCCGACGCCAGCATCTGGCCGTCAGGTGAGATGGCAAGGCTCTGCACCCAATCGCTATGCCCGGTTAAATGACGTAATGGTTGAGGCTTGCGAGCCATCATCCCCTGCTCCTTTGCGATTGGCCCTCCTGCCAGCCCGTTGGCGCCTTTCCTTCCCTGGCGCTGGTAGCGTCAGTTCCCTGGCATCCTGTATACTATGGCTGGAGGCTGAGAATGTCAACCTGTTTCTGAGGCGGGTGCCCGCCGTTTTTGTCTCTGGGGCCACCTGAGCAGCAAAACATTCCAGGCACCCTATTCTCTTTTCAGTTAAGGAGTATCTTCATGCCACTCAGCGCGTTGGGATTGTTACTGCTCGCAGCGGCACTGCATGCGCTGTGGAACCTGTTTGTGAAGCGGGCCGGAGAAAAGCAAATCTTTACCTGGTGGGCGCTGCTGGTTGGCGTGGTGTGCTTTGCTCCGCTGGTGATTTTTGGCGCGGCCCTTCCTGCCGCCGCCTGGCCCTATATTCTAGGCAGCGCGGCGCTGGAGGCCGTCTACTTTATCGCCCTGACGCTTGCTTATAAGCTCGGCGATTTCTCGCTGGTCTATCCGCTGGCACGCGGCACAGCGCCCGCGCTGCTGGCTATCTGGGCGGCGCTCTTTTTGGGCGAGCGCCCGACGCTCTTTGGGCTGGTGGGGCTGGGGATTCTGCTGCTGGGCCTGTTAGTCGTGGGGAGCAGCGTCTGGTGGGCGCAGCGGAAAGCGGCCAGTGTGTCGAAGGCTGCTATTGGAGCCACGCTGCTGGTGGCGCTCTCTATCTCCATGTATACCGTGATTGATGGGGCTGCGGTGCGCTTTGTGAATCCGGCTCCCTATACTGTTGTGGTGCTTGCTTTGAGTGCTGTGTTTACTGCCCCGGCGTTGCTGGCGCGTTACGGCCAGAAGGCGATGCTGACGGAATGGCGGGCGAACTGGCTGCGCATCAGCCTCGTGGGCGTGCTGATGATGGTGACCTATCTGCTGGTGCTTTATGCTTACACGCAGGCGCAGGTCAATTATGCCGGGGCCGTTCGTGAGGTGAGCGTTGTCTTTGGCGCGCTGGCGGGCTGGTTCTGGCTAAACGAAGGGTTTGGCGCGCAGCGCGCCATTGGCGCTGTCTTGATCTTCGGCGGCATCCTGGTCATCGCTGTGGCGGGGTGATTTGATGATGGGGCGCATTGGGAGAGGGGTAAAAGCGCATATGGGTAGAGCGTGCTGGCGCCGCCAGCACGCTCTACCCATATGCGCTTTTAGTTTCTGAGTGGCTTGCCAGTGGTGAGCGTGTAAGCGATGCGCTCCTGGGTCTTTTCGGTACCCAGCAGGCTCAGGAAGCCTTCGCGCTCCAGGTCAAGCACGTCCTGCTCGCTCATTTCGCGCAGAAACGAGGTTTCGCCGCCGGTCAGCACCCGCGCTAGCTGGCTGGCGACGACCAGATCATGCTCGGTGGCCTTGCCTTGCAGGTAAAGGCCGCGCGCCTGTTCCTCCAGCGCCGCGCGCGCGCCTGGCCCCGGCAAATGGAAGGTTGGCGGCGTGGGCGGCTGCCATTCGCCGCGCGCTTTGGCTTCGGCCAGCGCGACAGCATCGGCTTTGGCGTCGGTCAGCAGGCGCTCGCGGTCCAGCGTAATCGCGTCTTCTTTGCGCATGAAGCGATAGCCCTGCGCTTCTGCGGCGCTGGTGGAGACGGTGGCTGTAGCGATCAACTCAAAGGCGTGCCGCACTGGCGGGAACGGCCCTTTTTCGTGGCTTTTGGCCCAGCGCGCCAGCATCTCCTTACAGCCACCGCCAGCGGGGAGCAGGCCGACGCCGGTTTCGACGAGGCCGATATAGGTTTCGGCGGCCAGGCGCGCTTGAGAACTGTGCATCACGATCTCAGCACCGCCGCCCAGCGTGCGACCTGCCGCCGCGACGACGACGGGCGTCTGGCTGTATTTCATCGCCCTGTTCAGGTCTTGCAGGCCGCGCACCTGCTGATCGATCACCTCCCATTGGCCCGTTCTGGCGGCCATCACCAGGGAGAAGATGTTGGCCCCGGCAGAAAAGTCGGGCGCTTCGTTGCCGATGACCAGCGCGCGGAAGTTTTTCTGCGCCTCTTCCAGCCCTCTTGCCATCATCTTGCCCATCTCTTCGTCGAGGGCGTTCATCTTGGCGTGGAACTCGACGCAGAGAATGCCATCGCCCATATCGTAGAGGGTGGCCGAAGCGTTCTCTTCGATGATCCGGTTGTTTTTGCGCAGTGTCGCCAGCCGGACCAGACCCTCTTCGCCCGTTACCGGCTGGAACTGCTTTCCGTTGAAGTCAAAGTAACGCCTCTGGCCCGTCTGCGTCTCTGGATAGAAGCGCGTTTCCGGCGTTGCCAGCGCGTCCTTGAGGAGCTGCGGCAGCGGGCGGCCATCGCGCTGCATGCGCTCTGCCGTCCATTCCAGGCCCAGCGCGTCCCAGCTCTCGAACGTGCCCTGCTCCCAGTTGAAGCCCCAGCGCATGGCCCGGTCAATGTCCACGATGTTATAGGCGATCTCAGCGGCATGCTCAGCGGCGTAGGCCAGCGCGTCGGCGGTCACTTCCCAGGCCAGCTTGCCCGCGCGATCATCGCTGCCGATGATGATTTTCGCGCGCTCGGCAGAGTCGGGGTTGTTGCGTGCCTTGCCGATAGAGTCGAAGCGCGGTTTTCCCTGTGGACGATATTCGAGGGTGGCCGGATCGATCACCAGAATCTGCGTCTGGCCGTCGGCGTCCTTGACGCGCTTGTAGAAGCCCTGGCCGCCCTTATCTCCGGTCCAGCCGCGTTTGACCATCTCGCGCACGAAGCCGGGAATCTTGAAGACCTCGCGCTGTGGGTCGTTGGGCAGGTTCTCGTAGAGGTTGTCGGCGACATGGACCAGCGTATCAATTCCGGCAATGTCGGCGGTGCGGAAGACGGCGGATTTGGCGCGGCCCAGGGCTTCGCCAAAGATGGCGTCCACCTCCTCGATCTTATAGCCTTCGTCCAGCATGCGTCGGATGGTCACGCAGAAGCCGTAGCTGCCCAGTCGGTTGGCGATGAAGTTTGGCGTGTCTTTGCAGACAACGATGCCCTTGCCCAGTCGTTCTGCGCCAAACCGCTGCATAAACGTCAGCAATTGCGGGTCGGTCTGTTCGCCGGGGACCAGTTCGAGCAGCTTGAGGAAGCGCACCGGATTAAAGAAATGCGTAATCAAAAAGTGGCGCTGGAATTGCGCGCCGCGCCCCTCCAGAAGCAGCCGCGCCGGAAGGCCGGAGGTGTTGGAGGTGATGATCGTGTTCGGCCCAAGCACCGGCTCGATTCTAGTGTAGAGATCGCGCTTGATGTCCAGCCGCTCGAAGACGGCTTCGATCACCAGATCAACGCCTGAGAGTCTGGGGAGATCATCCTCGATATTGCCGGGCGTGACCAGCGACGCGCTGCGCGGAGCGTAGAAGCCGGGCGCGGGTTTGGCTTTTAACTGGCGCTCGATGCCGACGGCGGCGATGCGGCTGCGCGCCGCGTGGTCTTTGCTGCCCTGGGCGTCGGGCGGCACGATGTCCATCAAGAGCGTGGGGATGCCGACATTCGCCAGATGCGCGGCGATGCCAGCGCCCATGACGCCCGCGCCGATGACGGCTGCGCGTTCAACGTTGTAGGTCATGCTCAAACCTCTTTCTGGTGCTTGCGCGCAGCCTACGCGAGACGCTCAAAGATGGTGGCGACTCCCTGGCCGCCGCCGACGCAGAGCGTCGCCATGCCAAGCCGCTTGTCATACGTCTGGAGGGCGTTCATCAGCGTGGCGATCAGGCGCGCGCCAGAACAGCCCAGCGGGTGGCCCAGCGCAATCGCGCCGCCATGCAGGTTCAGCTTCTCCTCCTCGATGCCAAGTTCTTGCATCACGGCCAGGTTCTGGACGGCGAACGCTTCGTTCAGTTCGATCAGGTCAATATCGTCGAGCTTCAGGCTGGCGCGCTTGAGGGCTTTCTTGACCGCGCCGACGGGGCCGATGCCCATCACATCCGGCTCGACGCCCTGCACAGCCATCGAAAGCACGCGGGCAATTGGCGTGATGCCAAGCTCTTTGGCTTTCTCTGCCGACATGACTACCACTGCCGACGCGCCGTCGTTCAGCGGGCTGCTGTTGCCAGCGGTGACGCTGCCGCTCTTCAGAAAAGCAGGCTCCAGCGCCGCCAGCTTCTCCAGTGAGGTATCGCGGCGCGGGCCGTCATCGCTCTCCATGATCTTGCCGTCAGGGAGCGGAACAGAGACAATTTCGCGCTTGAACGTGCCGTTATCCGTCGCGGCAATGGCGCGCTGGTGGCTGCGCAGCGCGAATCTATCCTGCGCCTCGCGGCTGATCTGATAGCGCCTCGCCAGGTTTTCGGCGGTCATGCCCATCGAGATATAGACCTGATCGAAGCCGGGATTCTTCGTGCCGGGCTTGCCGCAGATTTCGATGCCCTGCGGGTTGTTCACCAGTTTGGGATTGAAATCGGGGTTGAAGCCGCCCATCGGCACGCGCGACATGCTTTCGATGCCGCCAGCGACATAGGCGTCGCCCATGCCCAGCAAGATGTTCTGCGCGGCCATGTTGAACGCCTGAAGGCTGGAGGCGCAGAAGCGGTTGACCGTCACGCCGCCAGCGGTATAGGGCAAGCCCGCCAGCGCCGTGACGATGCGAGCCACGTTCATGCCCTGCTCGCCTTCGGGCATGGCGCAGCCCAGAATCACATCTTCAATCAAACTTAAATCCAACGCTGGCACGCGGCCAACAGCGGCGCGTACCGCCAGCGCCGCCAGATCGTCGGCGCGTACATCTTTGAGGCTGCCCTTGACGGCGCGGCCAATCGGCGTGCGCACAGCACTGACAACAACCGCATCCGGCATGATGTATTTGCTCCTTTGTGTAGGCAAGTCCCCAGGCCGCGCAGAACATCTGGCTGGGCATGGGGACGAAGGGTACCAAGACTCAGGCTGCCAGCGGATAGCCGCCCTTCGCCACGACCAGCGATGCTATCTCGCGCTGGAGGGCTACGGCGTTGAGTTCGTAGTGGCCTAGATAGGCGCGCGCCTGCGCCAGTTCGGCGCGCAGTTCGTCGCCAGTGGTGATTGCCATCAAGACCCGTTCCAGGTTGGCGCGCATATTCGAGAAAAAGCGCCAGAGGGTCAACTGCGCCAGTTGTGTGTGTACCTGCGCGCGGGGATCGCCAGCCCTGTGCGCCATCAGCGCGCGGGCAATGGCGCTGTCGGCAGCGTACAGGTCAATCAGCAGATCGGCGGCGTACTCCATGAACTCCTCTTCCTCTTCCATTGCCGCCATAAACTTGAGCGCGCCCTTCGTGACGGTGTAGATCGTCGCGCGCTTGGCTCGCTCCAGCGCGTTCACCGCGTCGCGCAGATCGGTGGGCGTGTCGCTGGCGGCGAAGTCCGAAGCCTTGCCGCTCTTGACCTCGCTCTCGGCGGCGCCATAGGCCGACATGAGATCGATCCTGCCCGCCATCGCCCGGCGGAAAAGCGTGCCGACTGAGAGCAGCCGGTTGATCTCGTTGGTACCCTCGAAGATGCGCGTGATGCGCGCGTCCCGATAGGCGCGCTCAATCGGATACTCCTGCATGAAGCCGTAGCCGCCGAAGATTTGTACGCCCTCATCAACGCAGCGCGCGGTGGCTTCGGTGCCGAAGACTTTGGCAATGGCGGCTTCGATGGCGTACTCCTCGATGGCGGTCAACTGTGCCTGATGGTCCTCGCCCGCGCTGCGTCGCGCGACCTCGACCATCCCAACTGTCCGATAGGCCAGACTCTCGGCGGCGTAGGCATCCGAGGCCATGTGCGCCAGCTTCTTCTTAATCATGCCAAAGGCGTTGAGCGGCTTGCCAAAGGCTTTGCGCTCGCTGGTATAGGGCGTTGCCAGCGCCAGCGCGCCCAGGCAGCTTGCCGCGCCGCCCGCGCCCAGCTTGAGGCGGCCAATGTTCAGGATGTTGAAGGCGATCTTGTGGCCCTTGCCGATTTCGCCCAGCACGTTCTCGACGGGTACCTTGACGTTATCAAAATACACGCTGACGGTTGATGAGCCATTGATGCCCATCTTCTTTTCTTCCGCGCCTGTGGAGACGCCCGGCCAGTCGCGCTCGACGATGAAGGCGGTATGCTTCGTGCCATCAACCTTGGCGAAGACGATGTAGACATTGGCGAAGCCGCCGTTGGAAATCCACTGCTTGCCGCCGTTGAGGATGTAATGCGCGCCATCCTCGGAAAGCTGGGCGCGGGTCTTGATACCCATAGCATCGGAGCCGTTGCCCGGCTCGGTCAGGCAGTAGGCGCTGATGAGCTCGCCTGTCGCCAGCCGGGGCAGATACTTTTCCTTCTGCTCAGAATTGCCATAGTAAACAATCGGCAGCAGGCCGATGGTCGTCTGAGCGCCCATTGCCACGCCAAACGAGGCGTCGCGGACCTCGGAAGCGACGATGGTGCTGACGATCAGCCCCAGATCAGCGCCGCCGTACTCTTCGGGTACGTCCACCGCCAGCAAGCCTTTTTCGCCCGCCTGCTTGAGCAGACCAGACAGCACGCCTGGCTCCTTGTGTTCAATCGCGTCACTCTTTGGCAGCACCTCGCGCTCGACAAAAGCGCGCGCGGTGTCGCGGATCAGGCGCTGCTCTTCGTCAAACTGTTCGGGCGTCAGGAACTCGGCCTGGGTGACAGGCGTGATCAAAAAGTTTGCGCCTGTCTGCACTTTCATCTCTGTTGCCACTCGTTTTCCCCTCTTGAAGCTGTACTATGAAAAATACACATTACGTTTTTGGCTGGAGTCGCCCCGCCCCCAGGGCGCGATTTCACCTGCCAGCCGCGCGCTTTGCTGCTTCTTCCTCGCGCAGCGCCCGACGCAGCACCTTGCCGATCAAGGTTTTGGGAAGTTCGGCGCGAAACTCTACCTGTTTGGGTACTTTGTAGGCTGCCAGCCGCTCCTTGCAGTAGGCGATAATCTCTTCTGCCGTCGCCTGCTTGCCCGGCTTGAGTACAATAAATGCCTTGGGCGCTTCGCCGCGATACTCATCGGGGATGCCAACAAGCACCGCCTCGGCAACCTTCGGATGAGCATACAGTATCTCCTCCACTTCGCGGGGGAATATCTTATAGCCGCTAGCGATAATCATATCTTTGGCGCGATCTACCACCGAAAAGTACCCATCCTCGTCCATCACGCCAATGTCGCCGGTATGCAGCCACCCGCCGCGCAGCATCTTCGCCGTCTCTTCGGGCCGGTTCCAATACCCTTTCATCACCTGCGGCCCGCGAATGCAAATCTCCCCCGGCTGGCCGGGAGGCAGCATTTCACCCGTTTCAGGGTCTTGAATCGTCGCTTCGGTATCCGATATGGGCAAGCCAATACCCGTTCGTCGCTCGCTATATAAAGGGTTGCTGTGCGTGACAGGCGACGCTTCAGAGAGTCCGTAGCCCTCGACAACCTTGCCACCGGAAAGCTTCTCGAAGTTGGCCTGCACTTCTTTGGGCAGCGGCGCTGCGCCGCTGACGCAGATACGCACCGAGCGAATGTCGCCGCCGCGCTGCTCGATCTCGTGCGCGATACCCAGGTACATGGTCGGCACGCCAGGGAAGATCGTGGGATGATACTTCTCGATCATCTTGATGGCATCTCTGGCTTTATAGCGCGGCATGAGGACCAGCGCAGAGCCGCTCCAGATGCCCGCGTTCATAGCAACGGTCAGGCCGTAAGAATGGAAGAAGGGCGCGGCGCAAAGAATGACTTCCGGCTTTTTGGCTTCTTCGGTCCAGGCCCAGGCTTGCATAGCGTTTGCCAGCAGGTTGCGATGGGTGAGCATCGCGCCTTTGGAAAGGCCCGTCGTCCCGCCGGTATATTGCAGGACCGCCACGTCATCCGCTTTGGCCGCTGCGGGCAGCGCGTGCAACTGAAACCAATGCTCATCCTGTTTGCCGATCACGTCCTTGAACTGGTGGATGGTGTCATCAGCGCGCAGTTCCTGTTTGGAAGGCAGCCGCTGCCTGGCGCGGCGCTGCTGCACGAGATAGCCTGCCGCCAGCAGGGGCGGGAGGTAATCCTGCACGCCCGCGACAATGACTCGTTTCACCTGCGTTTGGTTGCGCACATTCAGCAGGCGGTGGTAGACCAGATCAAGGACCACGATGGTTTCCGCGCCGGAATCGGCAAGCTGGTGCTGTAGCTCAGATTCAGTATAGATGGGATTGGTAGGCACGACCACCGCGCCTGCTTTGAGCGCCCCATAAAAAGCAATAGGAAACTGTGGGATATTGGGCAGGCAGATAGAGACCCGATCACCAGGCTTCACACCAAGCTCAATGAGCGCGGCGGCAAAGCGATCAGCCATTGCGCCAAGCTGAGCATAAGTAAAGCGATGCCCATAAAAGATGATCGCCTCTCGTTTGCTATAATTGCGAACTGCTTCACCCAACAGCCAGGTGAGCGGCTTGTCGGGATAGGTGAGCGTTGACGGAACGGCGGGATCGTAATGGCGAAGCCAGGGGCGAGCGTTGAGGTCAGGGCTGCCCGTTTGCATCTGGCTGGTTGGCTGAGCGTTCGACATAGAGGCGCTCCTCTCACAGGGCCTGCGGCTATGCGCCGTCGCGGGGCATAGCCATGAACCAGCATACAATACCTCTATTACTTATTATAAGCTGATTTCTGCCTGGATATGAATGTTGCCAGCTAACAGTATCTTGAAGCGTAGTTAACTATGCTCGCATTCGTAGGGCTGCTGCTCTATCCTGTGTCCGTGACAGGATGACCGTAGAGATCAGTAGCCCTACCGGGCGTACTGCAACGCCCTCTATCCCCTGCCCGAAGGAGTTGGGGACTGCTTTTCTGCCAATGTTGTAGGAGCCATTCACATCCGCCTGAATGCGTCGCCCATCCCTTGCCCGATACAACCCACGTTGCTCGCGCTTCCCGCTGAAGACTGGCTGGTCTTTCCGCTTGGGGTCATAGACTGGCAACGGGTCTAAATCCAGGAAGGATGCTTTGCTGGTGTAGCTTTCTTCCTGCACGATCACTCGGAGACCCGCCAGTTCCGCTTTGTAGCTCAGCATGTCGATGAAGCGGGCATGTGGTATCTGCATGAAATGCTGATTGTTGACCCGGCCTAACTCGACCTCTTGCTTCCACAGCAAGTTTTTGCCAATCACCAGCGTGCCAATGGCTTCTGCCACCAGCAAGGCAATGATCGTCTTGCTGGCGGCGTGCAGGTAGTGGTTGATACGCCGGGTCCGTTTGGTGATCAGCCGCTCCATGCGCGCCGTCGTACCCGGATGGTCTAACGCTTCCTGCAATTCCGCCTGGCGCTTGTTGTAGAACTGGTTGTAGCTTTTCAGGACGCGCCCGTTAACAAGGTGTGGAGCAAAGCCCACTTTGTTTGAGGTTAGCGCAGCCAGCGTATCTACGCCCAGATCGACAGCGGCAAAGAGGGCAGGATCGCCAGAAGGAGCAGATTCCCTCTGCTCATAGACAATTTCCACGACATAGAAGCCGAGACGTGGGACAATGCGAGCTTGCTTGATACGAGGCTTCGCGGTCTGGACCTCAATGTTCAGCCCAGAAGGACGAAGCTTACCCCGTGAGAGCGCCCGGCGGGAAATGGCCTGGATGTCGTAGGTCAGCAGGAAACGCCCCTTGGTTTTGTCCTTGTACCTGGGCAGTTTGGGCCGCCCAACAAACCTGGAGGGGTCTTCCTTCCAGGCGTTCAGCGCGGCAAAGAAGGCTCGCCAGTTCTTATCCAGTTGGCGCAGCACGTCATTGGAGACTTTGCAGGGCAAGGCACGATAGGCATCCGTGTGCTTCATCCGATGATAGACTGCTTTGTTCGAGAGAGAGCGCCCCTCAAAGATGAAGGCTTGCCGCACCTCGTACAGCGCGGCGTTATAGAGGTTCTTGGCGGCAAACGCGGCAGCATCAATCGCGGCAAAACGTTTATCAGCCTTGTCGATGATGTGCTGCTCAACCAGTTGCATGGGCCTGGCCTTTCTCGCGGGCCGCAAGGGCTTGCTCCAAGAGCCAGACAATTTCGCTGTTGAGCGAACGCCGTTCTTGGCGAGCGAGTTCTTGCAACTGAGCATGCAGCGCAACGGGCAAATAGACATGAGTTTTCTTGATCGGAGATGGTTCTTTCATGTCCCCATAATACTATAGTAGTAGCACCACCGCAAGCAGGACATAGCTGTCGTTATTCGCCAAGCAATAGCATTATTTCTTGCGAACGGTTCCAACACTTTTCATGCTATACTGGCCTTAACAGCTAACAACTATGCAAACACCCTTCAACACCCTCATCTGCGAATATCGCCGCCGTCGGGGCATGTCGCAGGGGCAGCTTGCGCAGGCAGCGCGCCTCTCGCGGACGTATATCTATCACCTGGAGACGGGGCAGCGCGCCAACCCTTCGCCACATGTAGCGCGGGCGCTGGCGCGGGCGCTGGAACTACGGGGCGCGGAGCGCCGCCAGTTCTTCGACGCTTTTTACGCGCTGACTGGCGAACACGCCGAAGATACTACGGAAGAGCGCGAACTGCTCGACTTTAATAACCTGGCGGCTCTGCTGGTGCATAACATCTCGTATCCTGCCCATAACCTGGATCGCCTCTGGTATATTCGCTCGTGGAACCAGGCGGCTGTTGACCTGTTTGAGCTGGCGGCGCATGGCCTGTTCCTGCACAGAGCGCCGCCGACGCACCTGCTGGCAATTATCTTTGATCCGGTCTATCGCGCGCGTTTTCGTCCCTGGGAAAGCCTGGCGCGGCGTCTGCTGAGCGATTTTAAGTTCAACGTGAGCGCCTATACCTATCTCCCCGAATACCACACCCTCTGGCGTGACCTGCGCAGGCTGCCCGATTTTACTCGCCTTGCCCGCGCGACTGAGCCTGGTGGCGTTCCAGCGCCGAGTTTTGTCTTTGAGATGCGCCATTCGCGCCTGGGCTGGCTGACACTGCGCACGTCGCTGACGGTCTTCAGCGGCGCGCCCGAATACCCGATAGTGAGCTATATCCCTGGCGATCAGGCGGCGCTGGAGGCGTTCCAAGCCTCCGGCTGGCACCGTGAGGGGCCAAGGTCATCGGGCGATTGAAGGTTCCTCATTATCCCTGGTGGGCGCTGCGATTGAAGGGGTTCGCCCCGCCCTTCCGCATCATTTTGATGAACTCGTGCATGGCATAGAGGTCTTCGGCGCTGATATTTTCGCCCAGGTCGTCGCGGATGGTTTTAATCATCTTTACCATAGCCTTGACCTCTTCTTCCGCCACCTGGGTCTGCACCTGCGCATCCAGCACAGAGGGGGGCGTAAAAGAACCGCGCCAGAAGATGCGCTCGACGACCAGGCCATGACTGTTGAGCATCTCGTTGACCGCCTGCACGACGGTGGTGCAGAAGCCTTCGCGGATACGGTTGTCTTTCAATTGGTCGTAGTTGTAGCTCAGCGCCAGTTCACGCGCCATACGGATGAGGGTATGCTCGACGAGCTTCTGGCGGCGTTCTTCAGGCATAAGCGCCGTCTCGCGCACCTTATCACTCACGCGCCCCTCGACATCGTTTCTTATCTTCCAGGCGATCTCCAGATTGCAATTTGGCCGCTGACCATCGGCGGTCACAAATTGGGGAACCTTCAATTCCAGCAGTTCTTCGGCAACAGAGATTTCACGCTCAATCCGGTCCAGACCGGGCATCAGGAAGATATAGCCCGATCTGGCGATGTGGTGGAAGACCTCCAGACGAAAGATGATGGCGCGTTTGGGTTCGCTGACGGCCACCATAGCTACTTTCCAGAGCAGCAAAATAAATGCGACCCACAGGGGGAGCAGAAAGAAGACGGTCCAGGGATAGTAGAAGATGAACACCAGACAAATGCACAGCGTAATAAAGCAGAGGATGCGGTACGTCGTCATAGTCTCTCGGCCCTCAAACCCCGCGGGCAGCGCCAGCGCCGGTTATTTCATCCCGGCCAGGGTAACAGAAGAGCATGCCGCCCTGGCCGGGGGTGCTTCATTGTTCACTCAAACGGGCAAGGCATTAACCTCCTCATAGCACATCCTGTGCCGGATTTGGGCTGAACCTTGCTGCCTGCTATGAACCCGCCGCCATTTCCTTTTTCCAAAAGGAAACAATAAAGTACGAAGAAACAAAAAGGTGAGTTTCAACGTCTTTTCTAAAAAGGCGGTCATGCAAGGGGAGTTTTGGCAAGGTTCTTGCAACTGGCGCTTGTAGAGCGAAAGCAAGCTCTTCCCCTGCCAAAAGTCCTACTGAACCGGGGCAAACGACAAGCGCTCGTTACCTTTCAGATAACGCAGCGTTATAGGGTGCAGGAGCCATGTGCGAGCTTACGGGGCTATCACAATGTCGTGATACTTCCGCTCTTCCTGACGTAATAAAGGCGAGTGGAACCAGGCTGAGCGGCTTGTACAAATTGGTATCCAAAAGGATTTGGGAGAGGGAGGCAGCGAGGTGGCTGCGCTAGAAATGATCCTGTCTATCGGCCAGCATGAGACTGATCGCATTTTTCATGATCTGGCCCAAAGTATTCAGAAGCGCGATGTCCTGACTTATGAACACTGCCAGCGGGTGGCAGGATATGCTGAGCGGCTGGCGCGCCGCCTCGGCTGGGACCAACAGAGCGCGCATCAGCTTGCTCTGGCGGCTCTGGTGCATGATCTGGGCAAAACCTGGATCGGCAACGATATTCTGCTCAAAGAGAGCGCGCTCTCTGGTGAAGAGCGCCTTCAGATGGAGCGCCACCCTATCGTCGGCGCACAGATGCTGGCTGGCTATGGTCTTGATGCATTCTTCATCGAGACGGTTCTCTATCACCATGAAGCCTATGATGGACATGGGTATCCATCAGGTCTGCATGGCGAAGCGATTCCGATAGGCGCTCGCATGCTGGCAGTGGCTGATGTGTATGACGCGCTGCTCTCGGCAAGGCCATATAAAGCGGCGCTTTCGCCAGAGACGGTGGGGCAATATGTGCTGGCCGAAGCTGGCCGCCGTTTCGATCCCCGTCTGGCGCGGGTGTTCCTGCATTCGCTCGAACCGGAAGCTGAACGGGTGATTACTCGTCGGCTCCCTGCCGTGTCTAAAACGCTGCCCTTCCAGATGGCGGGCGTTGCAGCCGCCTCCAGCGCCAGGCGTCCCAGTGGGCCGCTGCTGGTCGGCCAGTCGTGAGCAGAGAAGCTGGCGTTTTCGCTGCATTGTTCCGCCCGCTCTCAACGCGGGCGGCTCTGTTTAGTTTTCAATACCCTCAGCGGGTCGTCATGAGGCATATCTCTACAGTTTCTCAACAATGGACAACCATTGCCTTGTTGGTACGAATGCAGTGGTCATCAGCGCCCCAGGCTGAATCAACCAAACACACGTTACCCGTACTGGCCGAACTGCTCACGGCCTCTATCTCCTGCTTCTGCTCACGCAGAGGAGTCGGAGAACGCTTGCCTTTCCTCTCGCCCTTTGGCTGTGTGCTTATCCGTTGCCAGACGCTTGCCGAATCGGCGGCAGAGGACGCGCTCGTTTTACCCCCTCGGCGATTTTGGAGGGGAACCCCACCACGCCCGGAAAGCAGTCTATCACCAGCAATGACCAAAAGCAAGGGGAAGCAATGACACCACC
>DATBHW010000036.1 GCA_036557285.1 Ktedonobacterales bacterium | reverse complement strand
CGCGGCTGGCTCTTTCGGCTCTTGCACAATGATGGTGCCGGTCGGAGCCTGATAGCCGGGAATCTGGCCCGCTTTCCACCAGCGAAAGGCCGTCCGATAACTGATGCCTTGTTGTTTGGCGTACTCTGAGAGCTTCATGCTCCCAGTATAGCATACACGTCAGCATCTGTCAATAAATGGCGTTATTTCTTACGAACGGTTTCAACACCACCGCCCGCGCCTTCCTGCTGGACGCGCATACCTCCGCCATCGAATGGTAAGCCAGAGAAAGATGAATAGCAAGCTTGCTATTCATCGTACAATCCCATCTCCTGGCCCAATCGCGTTAGCTCGTCCAGCGCCTCACGCCGCTCGGCATCGCGGCGCACTTTGTAGGCCATCACATCCTGAAAGTGGATACGTCGGTGCGTACCTGTCCTGAAGTAAGGAATCTGCCCTTCTTCCAACAGCTTGACCAGGAAGGGCCGCGAAACGTGCAGAATATCCGCCGCCTCCTGCGCCATCTGGTGGACCACCTGCCGCAAGACCTGAAAGAACGATTCGGGCGTCTCAATCTCCTCTCCCTCTGGCCCAAATCGCAATAAACGCAATAAACGCAATATTCGTTTGCTACGCCTCCGATGGCAGCGCCGCGCTCGGAACTGGCAGGTTCGCAAACAGATCGCGCTCCATGCGTTCCTGCGGCTGCGCTGCCGGATACACCCGCGACAGCGTAAGATTGCGCAGGAACAGACGGCTGAACGGACGGCTCAGCAGATCTCCCAGCGCGGAACGCTGAATCTGGCTGGCATGGCAGCGCATAGCAGCCCGCAGCGAAGCCTGATACCCGTCAATCGGAACCCTCGTCGTCACCGGCGTCATCGCATCCACAGTCGCCTTCAGGTCCATATCATGGTTCTTGCCTGCTTTGCGCGGATTCTGCCGCAGCGCCTTCATCACCACCAACCCCACGCGCAAGACCCGTTGGGGGAACGTCGTATAGTACAGCTTTTCGGGATGCTCCCCCTCCGTCTGCAACCGCTCGAAAGCCGCCACAGTCGCCTGGTTCATCTTGATATGATCGGGATGCCCATAGCCCCCAAACGTATTGAACGTAATCACCACCTGCGGGCGCACCCGGCGCATCACCTCCAGCACTCGCCCGGTCACTTCCTCCAGCGGCGCCTGCCACAGACTAGTCGCATCCTCGTTGTCGGCGCTGCCCATCATCCCGCTGTCGCGGTAGCCAAAGGTCACAACCTCCGTAAAGCCAATCGCCCTCGTCGCGCAGTTCAGTTCTGCCAGGCGCAGCGCCGCAATAGAAGCATAATCCCGCAAAAACTTCTCCTCGACATCGCCCACATCCCCATTTGTCGCGCAGATCAGCGTCGCTTTCGCGCCCTCAGCCACGTAGCGCGCCACCAGCGGAGCGCAGCCAACCTCATCATCTGGATGCGCCAGACAAATCAGCATACTTTTATCCATTGTACCTTTCCTCTATGAAAGCCCTGCAATACGTTCTCTCAGTGTACCATCTCCCCCAACCCTGCGCGCCGCCAACAGACAGCCGCCCCCGCTTGCGCAAGCGGGGGCGGCTGTCTATCCTCTTGTGCTCACTCTGCCATCGCAAACGTATACGGCGTAATCGGACGCAGGCCCGCTTCAATCTCCTTTCGGTGTCCCTCCAGGAAAGGCGGCAGAGCCAGCGCCTCGCCAAGATGCTCCGGGTCTTCATCCGTAGCGAAGCCCGGACCATCCGTAGCAATCTCGAAGAGTACCCCGCCTGGCTCGCGGAAATAGATCGAATGGAAGTAGAAGCGATTGATGAACGGCGTCACCTGCCGACCAGCCTCAACCACCCGCGCCCGCCAGAGGCGCTGTTCCTCATCGTCGGGCGTGCGAAACGCCACATGATGCACGCCGCCAATCCCCGGACGCCCATGCGGCACATCCGGGCGCGCCTCCAGATGTACCTCCGTCCCTGGCCCCCCTGGCCCCACCTCGAAGACCGTCACCGTATGCTGCTCAGCAGACTGATACGTCCCCCCCTGCCGGAACCCCAGCGTCTCCGTCAGCAGCCGGGCGCTCGGCCCCGTCTCCCTCAGCGTCAGCCTGACCGCGTACAGGCCGCGAATCCCCATCTCTGCCGGGACCGGACTCCCCTTCCAGGGCTGCCCCGCCATCCGCCCGCCATCGTCAATCAGTTCAAGCCGCTGCCCTTCAGGATCGCGGAACGCCAGCACAGCCCGCTCGTCAGCGCCGCGCGTCTGAATCCCATCGTGCGCTACCTGGAAACGCTCCAGCCGCTGCTCCCACCACTCCAGCGCCGCGCGCCCGCGTACCCCAAACGCAATCGCCGAAATCGTCCCAACGCCAGGGCGATTCTCCCCCGCCAGCGGCCAATCAAAAAACGTCAGTTCCGTCCCCGGATGCCCAATCTCATCCCCATAGAACAGATGATACGCCGACACATCATCCTGGTTCACCGTCTTCTTCACCAGCCGCATCCCCAACACCTGCGTATAAAAGGCCACGTTCTGCGACGCATGCCCCGTAATAGCCGTAATGTGATGAATCCCACCAAGTTCCATCACATCCCTCCTTCTCACTTGATACGCTCGTTCGGTATCTCAACCGCTCAGGTCTACACACTTCCGCTAAAAAAGAGGCGCCGCAGAAGGCATGCCCCCCAGCCCCAAGGCCGCGCCCTCTTCCTTCCTGCCCAAAAGTTTAGCACTAAACTTTCCAGAAGTCAAGAAACGGCCACAGCAGCGTATAACTGCTCATGCCAGCTTTATGATATCCTTGTGGTATACTATTAGATGAGAGGAGAGTGCTGGTAATGAACCCTTCCCAGGCTTTGGCGTCTTCCCTTTCGCCTGAAGAACAGCAACGTCGCCGTGCTATTATTGAGCAAGGTGTGACCCAGGTGCGCCTTGAGGGCCTGGCCCTGCCTTCCTTCTATTGGGAAGAAGCTGAGCGCTATATTCGTGGCGAATTGACGCTCGATGAACTGCGCCTTCAGTTGCTAGACCATATCAGGCGCTCATCTTGAACTCCAGCCTCCCACCAGACCCCTACGAATATTCCCAATATCCAGGTGTCCTGGTAAACAAACTGAATATCCATAACGCTGCCCAGTTGCAAGAAGCAGAGACCGTCCTGACCGCCATTAGGATCAGCGAACTCGAAGCCCAGCCGCTATTAGGCCGGTTTGATCTGGCCCACCTGCAAGCCATTCATCGCTCCATTTTTCAGGATATTTACCCCTGGGCCGGAGAACTGCGCATGATTGATATTGTCAAAGATCGCTCGTATTTTGCGAGTCACCGTTATCTGGAAAGTTCCGCCCACGCGCTTTTTATGCGTCTGAAGCAAGAAAAGCATCTACATGGCTTACCTCGTGAACGTTTTACAGAACGAGCCGCTTATTACCTTGGCGAACTGAACGCTCTGCATCCATTCCGTGAGGGCAATGGGCGGACTCAGCGGATGTTTCTGTTGTTTCTGGCGCGTGCCTCTGGATATGACTTGCTGTGGCATCAGGTGACTCCTGAACACATGCTTCGGGCATCAGAGGCAAGCCTTCTTCAGGGAAACAATCAAGAATTTACCCAAATGTTTCTTGACATCACCATCCCTCTCCCCCTTTCATAAAAGGAGAGCAAGCATGGCAGTGCGCGAAGCCCTGGCCTTTGACATGTACAGCACACTGGTAGACACCATCGGCATCAGAAAGCAGATTGAGCGCCTGCTTCCCGCGCAGGCGCAGCGCACATCAGAAATCTGGCGGCAAACCCAGCTTGAGTTCAGCTTTCGCCTGACGCTGATGGGCCGCTACGAAGACTTTGCCTACATCACCCGCAAGGCGCTGGATTACACACTGGCCGTGACCCGTCAGGAGCTTGACGCGGCGCAAAAGGACACGCTGATGGCACAGTACAACGCGCTGGAGCCATTCCCCGATGTCAAGCCGGGACTGGCGCAGTTGCAGGCGGCAGGCTTCCAGATGATCATCTTCTCCAACGGCGCGCCTGCCATGCTCAACGCCCTGCTCGATTCGGCGGGCCTGCGCCCCTACTTTCAGGACATCGTGAGCGCCAACGAGATCAGAGTCTATAAGCCCTCGCCGCGCCTCTACCAGCACGCCGCTCAACGCCTGGGCCGCCCCATTGGCGAAACGCGGCTCATCTCCGCCAACCCCTTCGATGTCAGCGGCGCGCTCAACGCCGGAATGCTCGCCGCGCTCGTCAACCGCTCAGGCGCTCCGCTTGATCCGCTTGGCTCGCGCCCCGATGTGATCGTCGGCACGCTCACCGAACTCGCCGAGCGCCTGGCGCAAGGAGCCTGACACCATGTCAATCAACCCCTTTCTGGCGATTGGCGACCGCTTTCAAGATACCAGCGTCGTTGACCGCTACCACCTGCGCCTGCCCTATCCCAGCGAAACTTTCGATCTCTTGCTGGCCTTGATAACCGACAGCCCCCGGGCGATTCTTGACGTGGGAACCGGGACAGGCGTGCTGGCGCGTCATCTGGTCGAGCGCGCCGACCGCGTTGACGCCCTCGATCCTTCCGCCGCCATGCTGGCGCGCGGCAAAACGCTGCCCAACGGCGATCATCCGCGCCTTCGCTGGCTGTATGGCCGCATCGAAGACGCGCCGCTTGCTCCGCCCTACGCCCTCATCACCCTGGGCGACTCCCTGATCTGGCTTCATTGGGAAGTCGTTTTCCCACGCTTAGCCCAACTGCTCACCCCGCGCGGTTATGTTGCCCTGGTTGAGCGTAAGGAATTGCCCGCCCCCTGGCACGACGGATTGCTCGCCTTCATTCGCCGCTACTCGACCATAAAGAACTATCCCACACTCGATCTGATCACCACCCTGGAGCAGGCAGAGCTTTTCACCAGAGCAGGCGAGCAAGAGACAGCGCCTATCAGTAACAGGCAATCCATTCCCGACTACATCGCCTCGTTCCACTCGCGCAGCAGCCTCTCGCTTGACCACATGCCCCCTTCAGACGCCGCCGCCTTCGACGAACAACTGCGCACCCTGGTCGAACCCTGGAGCCACGAAAACAGGCTTGAACTCCAGACCGTTGCCCGCATCATCTGGGGAAAGCCGCTCAGCTAGCGAGCCATTAAAACCGCGCCTCTCCTGACATTCAGACAAAAAGCACACCCACTTGTAGCGCCACCTTCCAGGCGGCCCACCGACGCCCCTCCAGGCGCACGCCACTTGTAGCGCCGCCTTCCAGGCGGCCAACGCCGCGCTCGCGCGCCCGCCGCCCCTGCGAACAAACGCCGCGCTTATTAGGTGGGGAGCCTGCGTCGGCAG
>DATBHW010000035.1 GCA_036557285.1 Ktedonobacterales bacterium | reverse complement strand
TGGACGACCTGCACGAGACCCAAGCCAGCCGCTGCTTGACGCTTCAGGCAAACCCTGAGCGTATCTGTGGCCTCACCGCCTTCCATTGGTGGCCGCAACTCGCATGATAGCACTGCTATTTAACAGGATTTGGTATTACTCCGCCTAGTTCTAGCAAAAATGAGGTGTTGGCAAGCGAGGCATGGTACTTGTAGCGCCGCCTTCCAGGCGGCCACCGCTGCGCCCTGGCGAGCGTTCGCGCTGGCCGGAGCCACTTGTAGCGCCGCCATCTTGGCGGCCAACGCTACGCCAGGGCGAGCGTTTGCTCTCCAGCGCCACGTACCGACAGGCCAGCGTTGAGCCGCCAGGATGGCGGCGCTACAAGTGGCAACCCCCGATAGCTGGTGGAACTACTCCGCCTTCACTTCCTCCAGCGGGCGCGCGTGGCGCACATGGGGATTGAGCGTCGTGGCGAGAGCCAGGCCAATCAGGCACGCGCCAAAGATCAGCACAGTCGGCACAACATCGGCCCATTGAAGCAGCAAGCCTGTCAGCGCCAGGCCCAGCGGCTGAAAGCCAAACGCCAGCAGGCGGAAGACGCTGTTCACTCGCCCCTGCAACTCATCAGGAATCAGGGCGATCCGATAGCTGAACTGCACCACGTTATACACCGGCCCCGTGACCCAGATGACCGCCAGGATCACGCCCAGCAGCAAGACCTGGGGCTGAAACACGTAGAACAGCCAGGCCACCGCCTGAATCCAGACGGTAGCGATGATCACCGCGCCAAAGCTGAACCGCTTCTGGAAGAATGGCCCGGCCATAGAGCCAAGGACGCCGCCAATCGCGCCGACAGCGAAGATCAAGCCAATGACCGGCGCGGAGACGCCCTGGCGCTGCGCGATGATAATGACCACCAGTGTCACACCGTTCGTAAAGTTGAGGCCGCCGGTCAGAAACGCCATAAAGCGGATGAGCGGCTGATTCCAGAGCCAGCGCAATCCCGCGCCGATCTCCACGCGCAGCCGACGCCGCTCGGCGGTGCGCTCGCCTTGAAACGCCGTCCGAATAAAAAAGAGCGAGACCACCGAGGCCGCGTAGGAGATGGCATCGGCCAGAAACGGGAGCAACTGGCTCGCCGCATAGAGCGCGCCGCCCAGCGGTGAGCCAGCCAGCACAGCGGTGATCTCCGACGCCTGATTCTGCCCAACGGCAGCCGGCAACTGCTCCTGGGGGACCACGCGCGGCAGGCAGGCCACTTCGGCAATATTAAAGAGGACGAAAAGCGTACCCTCCGTCAGCGCCGCCAGATAAAGCTGCCAGATTGGCGCTGTCCCCCAGATGGCGTAGGCCAGCGGAATGCTCCCCAGGATGAGCGCGCGCCCGGCGTCACACAGAATCATCACGCGCTTGCGGTCCCAGCGATCAATCAGCGCGCCCACCGGCAGACTCAAAAAGATGTACGGAACCGAGCGCGCCGCGCCAACCAGGCCCGCCTGCCCAGGCGAGCCGGTCAGAAACAGCACCAGCAGCGGGAAGGCGAAGCCAGAGATTTGCGTCCCAAAGCTCGAAACCGTCTGCCCGCTCCAGAGCAGCAAATAATCGCGGTTGCGCCACAGCGATCCAGGTTTTTTGGGGGACGCCTCTACGATAGCTGCCGTCTCGTCACTGCTCGTCAGCATACACTGCCTGCCTTCCCTGATTACATTTCAGATCACGGCTGCTGGTAGCCATGAAACATCCTACAGGCAGACGCCCGCGTGTACCGCCAGCCTCCGTGCTGGCGCACGCTGCGCTACCACAAATGCTGCTCATTTGAGGGCAAGGTTCGCTTAGGCCAGCGTTGCGCCGCCAGGGACGGCGGCGGTACACGCGGCAGCCGCTTGCCTCGGCTATGCCTCAGCACTCTGGGCTACGCCTCCGTGCTGGCGAGGGCGTTCGCTCGTGTTCAGAACCACCAGTATAGCACATACTCATGAGGAAGCCGCCAGGCTCACACTGCCCACATCCGCCTGGACATTGAGCGCGCCCGTCGGCTCGGTACTCATATCGCCAGAGGCCCGCGCGCCCAGATTGCGCCGCCAGACCGACACCGGCCAGCCCGACACGTCAATCTGGCCGATATGCGTGCTGGCATCCAGATGCGCGTAGGTCGCAGCAGGCAATCGCAGGTCTGCGCTGCCAACATGCACGCGCACATCCAGCGAAGCGCCCGCGACCAACGCCCCATCCAGGTCCACCTGCCCGGTATGCGCCAGCAGACGCGACTCATCCGCCAGCGTCACGCGGCGAAGTTCCGCCTGTCCGGTGGCAACCTGGGCCAGCACCTTCCCCGTCAAACCATAAATGTGCAGCTTGCCCACCTTCACATCGGCATCAAGATCGGCCCGTTCCGGCACAGTCACCAGCAGGCGCACCGAACGCTGCGACCAGGACGGAAACGCCTGGCCCAGATCGACCTGAACCGTCACCGTATTGCCGTTTTGCTCCATGCTCACCGTAATCTCTTCCAGATCACGCTCAGCCGCCTCGTAGGAAGAATTACGCGCCTTCTTCGTGGCCTGAACCGTGACCTGATCAACCTCGCCCGCGATAACATCTACCGCGCCGACGGGGTTCCGAATAATAATCTTGGGAGGCTCCGTTACTGTAAAGCCCTGAGATTCGGTAGCGGTTACTTTTTGCATCGTCTGTCTCTTTCTGGGCAAACGCCCCATGTGTGATCGTCTGGAGATGCCTGGCAAGCTGCGCTTTGCCCGACATTCAATATCCATGAGTCTTTGCTTAATTTTATAACATGATAAATTGATAAAGTCAATACTAATATTATTTTAACGAAAAGAAGGACTGGCCCAGCGTTGAATGCTGGTCCAGTCCTTGTGTCCTCTGCCAGCGCGCGGTTCTCACCCGGCCAGATTTGCTTCGGTGAGCGCGCGCTCCAGCAGGTCGGCCAGGCGCAGATCAGCAGCCCAGCGGCGCAGATAGGCTGTATCCAGGGCTACCCCCTGCACCTTCAGAATGCCCAGCACGTCATTCCACTGGCGCTCAGAGATTTCGTTGCCCATGCGATACCATTCCAACTTGGCAAGCACCATATGCTCCGCCGAGGATAACGCAAGCATACGATCAGGCTCGGCTTCGCTTGCCCGGCTCTGCTGGATGCGCTGGAACGCTTCCCGATCAAAGGGACGCGCTCGCGCCACGAAAACATCCACTTTCAGCATCGTTGCCAGGTGGATGAGGTTACAGGAGGAGCGCCGTTGAATCGCTTTGCGCATGGCCTCCTCATCAAGATAATACGCATCCTGAAGCCGCGCTACCAGCGGCTGTACCTGCTCCTGGCGCAGATCAGCGATGAGGTCTACATCCAGCGTTGATCGCGGCATGCCATAGATGGAACTGGCGACAGAGCCGCCAATGTAATAAGCGACCCCAAGCTGCTCAAAGGCATCAATAACCGGCATAATGGCGGCTAAAATCGTAGGTGGGATGCTCATGATAGGCCGCTCCTCCAACATCGCTGCCAGGCAATCTGCAAGCGCCTGCCCATAGTTCAGCGCCACCGAACGCAGCCGTATTTCCTGTTCGCTGGCGTCCGGGTGGAGGCGTTGCAGCCCTCGCCAGGAAAGTTGCAGAGCCATCTGGCTCAGATCGGAGACCACCTGGAAGTGTTTGGTGTCCGAAGCCTTGCGTAACAAAGCAATCTGCACTTGCTCTGCTTCTGGCGACGTATCGGTAAAGGATGCTTCCATAGCGCCTGCCCCTGGCTGGTAATGGCCCAATCGTTTTGTTTTTCATCAGACAATGCTATTGTGCCATAAGAACCAGCCAGGGGCAAGCGTAAACTACTCGCGGTTCCACCAATTATCGGGGGTCACTTGTAGCGCCGCCTCCCTTCGGGAAGGGCCGCTTGCCTCGGCTGTGCCTCGTCGAGCGAGAGGTCCTCGCTCCCGGTGGTCGCTCGCGCGTCCCTTCCAGGCGGCCACCGCTGCGCCCTGGCGAGCGTGCGCCCTCCAGGCCAGCGGACCAGCAGGCCAACGTTGGCCGCCTGGAAGGCGGCGCTACAAGTGGCAACCCCCGATAGTTGGTAGAACCCTACTCGCTGAAGCGCGTCAGAATGCGCGCCGTGTGCTGCGCGCCTCTGACGAAATCATCCAGCCGGAAGTTTTCGTCTGGCGCGTGGGCGCGCCCGCCGGGGTAGCCGATCCCCGCCGCGCCAATCGGCACGTTGAGGACATGCACAAACGGGTACATCGGGCCGGAGCCACCGATCATCGGCGCAATGGTCTCCGCCTTGCCATAGACCTCTTCCGCCGCCTGCGCGCAGATAGCGATAAAGGGATCGTCGGGGTTCACGCGCGCGGGCTTCGTGCCACCATGCTGATGCACATCCACATCGCTGAAACCCTGCTCGTCCAGATGCTTGCGCAGTTTGGCGACAATATCTGCCGGGTCTTGATTGGGGACCAGGCGGAAATCAACCTTGGCCGAGGCTTCCGCCGGAAGCACCGTCTTGGAGCCTGGCCCTTGATAGCCGGTCGTGACCCCGCAGATAGTGCAGGTCGGCACAAACACTGCCTCGCGCCGCAGTTCCACACCAGCCAGCCCCTTGAGAAAGCCGCCGATCCCATAGGTGTGTTTCAACTCCTCCTCTTCCGAAGGCAGCCCGGCCAAAAGCGCCAGATCGCGCTCGCTGGGCGGCAGCACCGCGTCATAGAACCCCGGAATCAGGATACGCTCATCCTGGTCCTTGAGGGTATTCAGCGCCCAGATCAAGCGCCAGGCGGCGTTGGGGAAGATGCTGCCCGCCAGGCCAGAATGCGCGTCCAGTTTGGCCGTCTTGACACGCAGTTCCACATAGCAGATGCCGCGCATGCCCAGGTAGAGGCCCGGACGTTCTTCATAATCAACGCCGCCGAACTCCCACAGGCAGGCGTCGCCCTTCAGAATGTCTTGATTTTGCTCGATAAAGCTGGGCAGGTGAACGCTGCCAATCTCCTCTTCACCCTCGATAATGAACTTGATATGGCAGGGATATTCGCCCTGCACAGCCTTTAAGGCATCCAGCGCGGCCAGGCGACAGATGATATGCCCTTTGTCGTCGCCTGCCCCGCGCGCAAAAAACTTGCCGTCGCGGACATCTGGCTCAAAAGGCGGCGTTGTCCACAGGTCCAGCGGCTCGGCAGGCTGCACATCGTAGTGGTTATAGAGCAGCATCGTCTTTTTGCTGCGCCCAGGGGCATCAGCGACAACGACAGGCGCGCCCCCGCTGGGCAGGATTTGCACCGAAAAGCCGCGCGCCTCCAACAACGTGCCAACTAACTCGGCGCATTCGCGGATGCCATAGTTCTGAGCAGCGACGCTGGGCTGGCGACAAAGCACCGAAAGATCGTGCAGGGAGTCGTCCAGATGCTCAACGATATGCTGATCGATTTGCTCCTGCGTGATGGGATCGGGCATGGGGATAGGTCTCCTTCACAATATAATGGTGGAATCAAGCTGCTTGAGCAGCGCCACGCGATGCCTGCATTCTTCATTCCAGGTGAAAGACGCGACTGGCGCCATTGTACCACGACCTCCCCACCCGATAGCCAAAAGTGGTTCCACCAAAATGAGGTGGTGGCAAGCGAGACCTGTTACTTGTAACGCCGCCATCCTGGCGGCCAACGCTGCGCCAGCGCGAGCGTTGCACTCTGAAGTCCCACGTCTCGGCAGGCCAGCGTCCAGCCGCCTGGAAGGCGGCGCTACAAGCGGCCCTTCCCGAAGGGATGGCGGCGCTACAAGTAGCGCCCCCCCGATAGGTGGTGGAACCGCCAGAAGTCAGCATGTTGCAGAGCTATGGACAGTATGTGGTATGATAAAAGCAGGGCAGCAGAAAAGGCAGCATTGTATCGCTGCCTGCCTATTCTTACTCGAATGGAGGGACCGATGAAGGTTCCTGGGAAAGTCCCTGAAATGCTGCGGCGGCCAGATAAAATGCCACCAGTGGCGATAGATGGCTTAGAGCCGCTGGCGCAAGGCTCCGACGAAAGCTGGGGCGAGTGGACGCGCTGGTATCTGAGCCGCCACCGCAGCCCACTCAACCGCGCCACGCACGTAGCAGCCTGCGCCTGCCTGGTGGCCGCGCCAGTCGCCTTGTTGGGAAGGCGTTGGAGACTCTCACTGGCCCTCAGCGGCGCCGGTCTGGCCTGCATCGCCATCGGCCACGCGCTTGAGGGCAACATGCCAACCATCATTGCCGAACCCCAGCGCCTCTTTGGCAAGCCGCTGGGCAGCCTGAAAAGCGGGCTACGGCTCAGGGCAGCCTCAGAATAACGCGATCCACATGCTGCGAAACCCAACCCACTCAGGGAACAAGTAGCAGCCGCTGCTGGTAATCTCCCGCGCAGCGGCTGCCGTGTTCATCCCCAGCGCGTATCATATCAACTTCGGCTGAAGTATCGCCGCGTGTACCGCCGCCGTCCCTGGCGGCGCATCGTTGGCCGCCTTCCAGGCGGCGCTACAAGCAGCGTTCAATCGAGAGTTTGGAATACCCCCCTTGACAACACACTGCTTCATCAAGTACTATTACGTCAGATGATATATCGTCTCACGTAATAGCGTAAGAGGAGCCGCTGATGACTGAGGATTTGCTCGATCTCGGCCATTTCTCCGACCCATCGCTGCTCATCATGGCAAGCCTGGCGGGTGGCCCCAGGCATGGGTACGCCATGATGGAGGACATCGAAGCCTTCGCCCTGGTCCGGCTGGGGCCAGGCACCCTCTACGGCGCGCTGGCTCGCCTGGAGCAGCGCGGCTGGATTGCAGCCCTGCCCGCCGAAGATCGCCGCCGCCCCTATCGCCTGACGGCGGCTGGCGCTGCCGCGCTGCGCGAACAACTCACCAGTCTGGAACAGGTAGCCCATCTAGGGCTGCGGAGGTTGGCCGCGCTATGAAACATCGCAAACACTGGCTGCTGTACCTCTACCCGCAGGCGTGGCGCGCCCGCTACGGGGAAGAGTTTCTGGCGCTGCTGGAAGCCTGCCCCTTCTCGCTCTGGACGCTTTGGGATGTCTGCCTGGGGGCCGTTGACGCGCACCTGCATCTTGAATCCGTTACCGGGAGGATGTTTCCGCTTATGAACAGATTACGCACGACGGCAGTGATCGTCTTTTGCGCCTACATCGGCTTTGTCGTCGCCGGGCTGGCCTTTGGCAAAATGGTCGAATACGACGACTTCACCGACCTGCTCGACAGCACCACTAGCGTTGCCGTTTCCTACTGGGCGCTCTATGCTGGCGCATTCGCCGCGCTGCTGGCGGTCCTGGTGGGCGGCCTGCCCCTCGCCGTTGCAGTGGCGCGCTCGGCCATCGCTGCGAAACGCTGGCGCTTACTGGCCCTCTTTGCCGTTCCGCCTCTCTCCCTGGCCGTCTGGATTGGCTCTGGTGCGCTCTTGTTATGGCTCACCCCTGGCGACTTCTTGTCGAGGCCGATCCTCCAGCGTATCCTCGTTGGTGGGCTGTTTTTCGGGTTGTTCGGATTGGCGGCCATCGCCAGCGCAGCGGCGGTCTGCATTGTCGTCATCCGCAGCCAGATCAGCGAAAAGCTCTTTCGCTTCGCCCGCATTCCAGCGATCATCACGACCCTGGCAATGATCGTCATGTTTGCGGCAACGCTTGTCTATGGCATCGCGGCCAGGGCGGCTGACCCGCAGCTTTTCGCAGAAGACGAGGGCTTGCTGGCGAGCAATACCACCCTCACCTGGCTCGTGATTCTGGCGCTGATGGCGGTTGCTACCGCCGTTGCCATTGCCGCGCTCATCCGGGGGCGCGCGCCGGACGCCCCCGCTGCTGCCATGCCGACGATTGCTGGTCAGCCCGCGACTTGACCCCCGCCAGAGACATCTTCACACGGCTAGCTGCTGGCCTGGGCCTCCATAGCACTGGTCGGCAGGCGCTGCTCAGCAATCTGAATGCCCATTTTGGTATTGATAAAATGCTTGAAGTGCTTCAACTGGAGAGTGATCGCCTGGAGCCGCTTCATGCGCGGATCACCTTCGCGCTCAATCTGTAAGATCAGACTTTCGGCAGGCTCAAACCAGCGGCGAAAGCGTTCATCCTGCTCGTATTTGTCCACAAAGGTGGAGTAGCTGGCGCAGTGCAGCGTCCTGTCTTTCGCCGATTCCTCCGACATCTGCTCACCGATAGCGCGCTGCTGCTGGCGAAAGATGGCAACGCCAGAGGCGACCCGCGAATCTGAAAACGCCTTGATGCAATTGTCCAGCAGCGTCTGGAACTCCTGGTTGATCGCCTTGTCGCTCAGCGGCAGGAAAATCTCTTCTTTCTTCATAATATCAATCCAGGCGAAAAACTGGCCGATCAGATAGAGCGAACTTTTCAGATAATAATCGAACGTGAGCGGGGGAAGCTCGGCGTTCGTTGGGTCGGGCTGCCAGTTGGGCCAGAGCCACAGACGGCCATTCCGCTTTTCATCCAGAATAGCCTCCAGCCGACCCTCCAGTTCATAGGCCGCCTGCAACAACGGCTTGGCGTAGCGCGCCGCCAGCCGCTCCGCTTCCGCCTGGCGCTGGCGCTGCTCGTCCAGCCGCTTGGATCGCTGCGTGAGATTGTAATTAAAGACCGCGCCGCCAATGGTAATCAGGCCGCTCAAAGCTATCGTAATAATTGGAAGGATAAATTCGTTCATCAGCCCTTCCTCCTTCAGTATTCCCGTATGGTTGAGGCGGTTTGGCCGATTATAGCAGGAAGCAGCGAGAGAGGCAAGAGGCCCTGTTTCAACCGCCTGCGCAGGGCAGGGCGTTACTCCGCCTGCGCGGCATCAGGCTGGCGCACACGGCGCAGCGGCAAGAAGAACATCGAGAGAAACCCCAGGCCAAACCCCAGCGCCGCGATCAGCAGGGTAGGGCGCAGGCCGATCTGCTCGCCCAGCACACCGCCCGCCAGCGCCCCCAGCGGCTGAACACCCAGCCTCACCACCATCATACTCGCGCTGACCCGCCCCCGCAGCCGATCCGGTACCACGATCTGTCGCAAGGTGGCCGCGTTGATATTGAAGAGGACATCCCCCATCGTTCCCACCGACGCCCCCAACGCGAACAGCGCAAAGGCCACCGGCACAACGCCATGCACGAACGGAACCAGCAGCCAGCCGCCGCAGATCATCCCGGTTGCAACCGTCATCGTCCACCCCATACCCAGGCGGGACGTGATCGCGCTCGTCGCCATAGACGCCAGCACGCCACACGCGCCCGCCGCGACAATTCCCAGGCCCAGCAGCAGTGGGCTGAGGCCCAGTTCTCGCGTGGCGAACAACACCGACTGAGCATTGAGCAGCGGGTTGAACAGGTTGAAGATAACCACCGTCAAGAGCAGAGATCGCACCAGCGGATGCGCCAGCATAAAGCGCAGCCCTTCGCCAATCTGACGCCAGAGGCCGACGCGCTCTGACACTTTCGCTGGCGCAGATTGCGGGTCACGAATGAACCAGATGCAGCCTCCCGAAAACAGGAAAGAGAGCGCGTCCACCAGCAGCGCAAAGGGGGCCGTCAGCAATTGCACCAGCGCGCCGCTTAAGCCTGGCCCAAGCACCTGCGCCAGCACCCGGCTCCCTTCGAAGCGGCTGTTGGCCGACACCAACTGATCGCGGCGAACGAGCGACGGCAAAAAGCCCTGGTACGCCGCCGCGAAAAGGCTGTCGAGCGCGCCAACGCCCGCCGCCACCACATAAAGCTCCTCGATGCGCAGCGCGCCCAGGACCGCCGCCACCGGAACAGCGCCCATCAGCAGCGCCCGCCCCACATCGGCCAGCACCATCAGCGGGCGGCGGCGCACACGGTCACTCCACGCCCCCGCAAACAGGCCAAACACCGCCGCCGCCGCCGAATTAACCGCCAGCAGCAGCCCTAACTGCAATGGGCTGGCGTGCAGCAGCAGAATCGCTGTCAGCGGCAAGGCCAGGTCTGTCACCGCCGAACCGGCCATCGAAATCGTCTGCCCAATCCACAATTTCATAAAGCCGCCCTCGCGCCACAGGCTGCGTGGCGCGGACGGCGCGGCGAGAGCTGGCGACAGTGAATCCTGGGTATCAAGCGACATACTGATCCCTCGTTCCTGATGAAATAGGCAGGCGCTCCATCCCTGCTCGGTCAGGACCGCCTGGCAAGCTGCCTTTTGTCTGGCATTCAATATCCATGAGTCTTTGCTTAATTTTATAACATATCTCTTCAATAAAGTCAATACACATATTATTTTTAACTAATTACGCCCGGCTCGCATGATATTCGATATAATACACATGAGTCCTACGAAGCATGAATTGTTGGAGACGCCACTGATGACAGCCCCGCCTTTTCGTTCGCTGAAAACCGCGCGCCTGCGCCTGCGGCGCTTCACCGCTACAGACCTGCTTGCTTTTCTCGCCTATCGCAATGATCCTGAGATCGCTCGTTATCAAAGTTGGGAAACGATCACCGAACGCGCGGCGCGCGCCTTCATCAGCGAGCTGCGCCTCTTGCAGCCAGGGACGCCAGGAAGCGGGTTTCAGTTCGCCATTGCGCTGAAAACGACTGACGCGCTCATCGGAGACTGTATGCTTTACGTGCGCGCCGATGAACCGCGCCAGGGCGAGATAGGCTATTCGCTCGCCCGCGCGCACCAGCACCAGGGCTACGCTGCGGAAGCCATTCGGGCAGTGCTGGCTTATGCTTTCGAGACGCTTCACCTCCACCGCATCACTGCGACGGTTGATTGCCGAAACACGCCCTCTATCCGCCTGTTGGAACGGGTCGGCATGCGCCGCGAGGGTCATTTTCTCCAACACGCCTGGTACAAAGGCGAATGGTGCGATGAATATCTCTATGCCCTGCTCCGCTCAGAATGGCCTGGAGCGTAAGAACAGAAGAAATGGAGGCGCTCATGTGGAATGAGCTCACCACAGATGAAGGCTGGCGCATCACCGTTGCCGCCACGAACGAAGAAGCCTACCCGATCCTCACGCGTGATCGCATCATGAACTGCTTTGCCCTTGCCGACCTGCTCCCACCCTTCCGGCAGTACACGCGCGTCTCGCTCGCCTCGCGCGCGCAGACCGGCCAGGAGGCCGCGCTGCTGATCGTGGAGCATCCAGAGCTAAACATCCTCTCCCCGACTGGGCATCCAGAGGGCGTGGCCGCGCTGCTGATGAGCCTGGGCCTTCCCGCGTCTCCGGTGATTCACACCCCTGTGGAGCATTGGGCGCGGCTGGCTTCTTACTATGATCTGCCCGCCAGCGGGCGCGACCTGCTGCGCATGAGCCTGACCGCGCAAACATTTCAGCGCCCATCGCTGCCGCCTGCCTTGCCAGCGGCGCAGCGCATGACGAAAGATGACCTGCCCGCGCTGCTCGCCCTCTATGACCTCTATCCCGCGACTCACCTGCGACCAGCCCTGGTCGAAGAAGGGGTGTTCTATGGCATCCGCGAAGGGACGGGGCTGGTCGCGGCAGGCGGCACGCATGTCGTTGCCCTGCCTTATGGCCTTGCCGTCCTGGGCTACATCTTCACGCACCCGGATCGGCGCGGACGCGGCCACGCCCAGGCGGTGGTATCCGCGCTCGTCACCGAGTTACTGGCCCGGGGCTGCCAGGATGTCATCCTCAACGTGGAGGTAGGGAACGGCCCCGCCGTTCATGTCTATACGAAACTGGGCTTCCAGACGCACTCGCGTTGGTCGTCCGCCCCAGCGCGGCGTCTCCCCCGCACCTAAGCGCCGCCTGCCCTGCCAGCCAACCCATCACCACGAGTAGAAAAGACAAACCATTGAAACCAGAAACTGAAGTCGAAGCCGAGACCCGCCGCCATGACTCCTACAGAGCCTTACGCTTCCGTGATTTTCGCCTCCTGCTGAGCAGCGTTTTTCTCACCACCTTTGGACAGCAAATGCTCACCGTCTCTATCGGCTGGGAGCTATACAACCGCACTGGATCGGCGCTGGTGCTGGGGGGCATCGGACTGGCGCAGGTCATTCCGCTCATCTTCCTGTTTTTGCCCGCCGGATACGCCGCCGACCACCTGAGCCGCAAATATCTTCTCGTCGTCGCCCAGGCGATCTCGATGCTGGCAACGCTGGGCCTGGCCGCGCTCTCGTTTCAACATGGCCCGCTGCTGCTGATCTATACCTGCCTGCTCGCCCTGGGCGCGGCTCAGTCGTTTAGCCTGCCCACCAGTTCCGCCCTGGTTTCGCAGGTCTTGCCGGAGGAAGCCTTCGAGAACGCCGTCACCTGGCGCAGCAGCGCGTCACAGCTCTCGGCGGTGCTGGGACCGGCAGCAGGCGGCCTGCTGATCGGTCTGCTCGGCAGCGCCAGCTTTGTGTATGTCATCAGCGGCGGCCTCTCCCTGGTAGTCGTCATCCTGCTGCTCTTTACGCGGGTAAGGCCACAACAGGAGCCTGCCGCGACGGGAAGAAAGCTGAGCGCGCTGGTCGAGGGCGTGCGTTTTCTAGGCCGGACGCAGGTGTTGCTGGCGGCAATCACCCTCGACCTCTTCGCGGTCCTGCTGGGGGGCGCGGTAACGCTGCTGCCCATCTTTGCCAAAGACATCCTGGGCGTTGGCCCGTTCGGGCTGGGCTGGCTGCAAGCCGCTGATTCCCTTGGCGCGGTGAGCATGGCGCTTTTCCTGGCGCAGCGGCCACCCTTCAAGCGCGCCGGGCCAGCTTTGCTGCTGGCGGTGGCCGGGTTTGGTGTGGCAACCATTCTCTTCGGCCTCTCCCACTGGTTCTGGCTCTCGTTCCTGATGCTGTTCGTATTGGGCGCGCTCGATAACATCAGCGTAGTCATTCGCTCCACGCTCGTGCTGGTGCGCACGCCCGACCAGATGCGCGGGCGCGTCGGCGCGGTTAGCTCGCTCTTCATCGGCACCTCTAATCAGCTTGGCGGCTTCGAGTCGGGCCTGACCGCGCAGCTATTCGGCCCTATCGGCTCGGTCGTGCTTGGGGGCATCGGCACCATCCTGGTCGTGGCGCTGGTGGCCGGGTATTGGCCGGAAATGCGGCATCTGGGAACACTGCGAGAGCGCCCTGGCGGGTGAAACCGCCAGAGGTTCCACCACCTATAGGGGGGCACTTGTAGCGCCGCCGTCTCGGCGGCTCAACGTCGGCCCGCTGGTACGGTGGCCCGGAGGGCGAACGCTCGCCCAGGCGTTCAGTTGGCCGCCGGGGCGGCGGCGGTACAAAAGCAGCGGCGCTGCACGCAATAGACGCTGCGCCGCTGCGGGTGGGGAGTCCGTGTAGACGGACTTGGCGGCGCGGGCGCGCGAGCGAGCGCAGCGAGCGAGAGGACGGGGCAACAACCGAGGCAAGCGCCCGCCGCCGCAGGCGCAGCCTCCAGACGCAGCCTTCAGCCGCCAGCCCATCCTCTTCATGAACCGCCAGGGTAAGGCGGATTGCTGGCTAACCGTCTGCCTGTCGCCCCAGCAGCTTCAAGTGATACTTTGCCGCCAGTTCCTCAATCCAGTCCGGGTTGAACGTCAGGTCATACCCGCTGGCAAGCTTTGCAACCTCCTCGAAATCGGGCAGCCCGCCAGGAGGGAACAAGAGCGCCATTTCCCGGAAGAACGCCTCGAAGCCCGCTGGGAAGATGATCTCCAGAAGCCGGGCCGGGCCAGGGCCAGCGTTCCAGAACGTGTGGGGGATGCCTCTTGGCTTAAAGACATAGGAACCAGGGGTCGCCTGCAACACCAGGTCGCCGATCTTCACCCCCACTTCGCCCTCCAACACGTAGGAAAGCTCATCCTCTTTGCTATGGGTATGCGGCGGGACGAGCGTCGCCGGTTCGATGGGATGCTCAACGATGGAGAACGCGCCCCCGGTCTGGGAGCCAGGAACCTTGAAGATCACCCCCACCCCACCCAACGCAACCGCCTCCCCCACGCCTGGCGCTGCGAGAACGTCCCTTGTGTTGACCTGCATATCGCTTCTCCTTGGTGCTATCGGCCAGAACAACTGCTTGTCCAGCCATTTCACAAAACAGTATTGTATACTGATATTGCAATAGTAACACGCGCGGGTCTGTTTGTCAATATTCAGTGAACGAATGTGTATAATGAAATCAAGGTGATATACTGGTCCTATGGCACGCAAATACCAACTCAAGCAGCGCGCGCAGCGCCAGGAAGAAACCCGCCAGCGGATCATCGAAGCGGCGGTTGAGCTTCACACAACGATTGGCCTTGCCCAGACGACCATTAGCGCCATCGCAGAGCGGGCAGGGGTGGAGCGCCTTACCCTCTATCGCCACTTCCCCCATGAGCATGAACTTTTGAGGGCTTGCTCCGATCACTATCTGGTCACGCACCCCTTGCCTGATCCCACCTCCTGGGGGCTGATCGCCGATCCCCTGACTCGTTTGCGTGTGGCGCTTGCCGAGGTCTACGCCTACTATCGTCGCACTGAACAGCGTTGGCTGAACATTCCCTACGACGGGCAAGCGCATCCTGAGATCGCTGAGTTCGCCGCCCCCTATATTGGGCGCTGGCGCCAGATGCGAGCAGTGCTTCTCACAGCATGGGAGGTTTCTGCGCCTCAGCAGCGGCTTCTGGAGGCCGCGCTCGGCCACGCGCTCGACTTCCAGACCTGGCACTCGCTTGTTCGTCAGCAGAGGCTTGACGACAGGCAGGCCATTGATCTCCTGGCTGGCATGGTCCGCTGCCTGGTCGCTGGCAAATAAAATCGCCTGCGGTTCCACCACCTATCGGGGGTCACTTGTAGCGCCGCCATCTTGGCGGCCCAACGTTGGCCTGCTGGCGCCGTGGCCCGGAGGGCGAACGCTCGCCCTGGCGCAGCGTTGGCCGCCGGGGACGGCGGCGCTACAAGTACCATGCCTCGCTTGCCAACACCTCATTTTTGCTAGAACCGACACGGACGGTTCCACCAATGATTGGGGGTTGCCGCTGGTAGCGCCGCCATCTTGGCGGCTCAACGTCGGCCCGCTGGTACGGTGGCCTGGAGGGCGAACGCTCGCCCTGGCGCAGCGGTGGCCGCCGGGGACGGCGGCGCTACAAGTAACACCCATCGCTTGCCGACACCTCATGTGTGGTGGAACCATCGCCTGCCCTCTGCTACCCTTTCGCCGGGCTTCATGCTATAATGTCTGCGCCTTGGGCCATTCTGGCTTGTGGATTGCGAATCTTGTCATAGGGACCAGAGGCTATTTCATTCTCTCCACAATCCACACGCCCAACGGTGAGGGGAATCTATGTTTCGTAAAATCATGATCGCCAACCGGGGCGAGATCGCCCTGCGCGTCATTCGCGCCTGCCGCGAACTGGGTATTCGGACGGTGATTGCCTACTCCGAGGCCGACCGCGACTCGCTGCCCGTCAAGCTGGCCGACGAGCGCATCTGCATCGGCCCCGGCTCCAGCACAAAGAGTTACCTGAACATCACCAATATCATCAGCGCCGCCCTGCTGACCAACGCCGAAGCCATTCATCCCGGCTATGGCTTCCTGGCCGAAAATACCAGCTTTGCCGAAATCTGCGCCGATTGCCATATCACCTTCATTGGCCCGACGCCCGCCGTCGCCGCCACGATGGGCGACAAGGTGCAGGCGCGCCTGGCAATGGATCAGGCGGGCCTGCCGGTGCTGCCTGGCACCGGCATCCTGCGCTTCGTCGGCGAAGCCGAGCAAGAAGCCGTCCATATCGGCTATCCGCTGATGATTAAATCGGCGGCAGGCGGCGGCGGGCGCGGCATCCGTATGGTCAACCGCAAAGAAGAGTTTGTGCATCTCTTCACCACCGCTCAGAGCGAAGTGCGCGAAGCCTTTCACGACGATGGCATGTATCTTGAGAAGTGCGTAACAAACGCCCGGCATGTCGAAGTGCAGGTGCTTTGCGATCATCACGGCAACGGCGTCCATCTCGGCGAGCGCAACTGCTCGGTGCAGCGCCGCCGACAAAAGATGCTGGAGGAAGCGCCCAGCCACCTGCTGGCCGCCAGACTACGCGAAGAGATTTGCAGCAAAGCCATTCAGGGCGCGTTGAACATCGGCTATCGCAATGCGGGAACGATGGAGTTTCTGGTTGACGAGAAAAATCACTATTATTTCATGGAGATGAATACCCGGCTGCAAGTCGAGCATCCCATCACCGAGGCCATCACCAGCGTAGACATCGTGCAGGAACAGCTTCGCATCGCGGCGGGCGACCGTATGAAACTGAAGCAAAGCGACATCCGTTTTAGCGGCCATGCCATCGAGTTCCGCATTACGGCGGAAGACATGAGCATGGATTTCCGCCCGCAGACCGGAACCGTCGAAGAGTATCTGGCGCCCAGCGGGCCAGGCGTGCGCGTGGATTCGCATCTCTTCCGGGGCTACGCCATTCCGCCGCACTACGATTCGCTGCTGGCAAAGCTGATCGTCTGGGGGCCGAACCGCGAGGCCGCGATTGCGCGAGGCCGCCGCGCCCTGGATGAGTTTGTCATCCAGGGTCTGACGACGACCATCCCATTTCATAAGTGGTTGCTCAACAACCGACAATTCCTGCGCGGCGAAATGACCACGACCTTCTTGCAGGACCATGCCGAACAACTCTTACAGGTAAGCGCCTGATGATGTACAGGTATCTATGTGACCCCACGTGGAGGGGAGGTTTCTCATGAGTTCTCGTGTTGTCGTCACCGGCATGGGCATGGTGACACCTCTTGGCAATGATGTACCCACGTCCTGGAGGGCAGCCTGTCGCGGCGAATCCGGCATCGCCCCGATTACCGAGTTCGACACCTCCCAGCAGGAGGTAATATTTGGCGGCGAAATCAAAGACTTCGACGCCACGCAATACATGGACCGCAAAGAGGCGCGCCGCAACGACCGCTTTGTCCATTTCGCCGTTGCCGCGACAAAACAGGCCATTGACCAGGCGAAGCTGGATGTAGCCGCCAACGCGCCCGATGTCGGCGTGCTGGTCGGCTCCGGCATCGGCGGCCTGCACGCCACGCACGATCAGTTCAAGGTGCTCTATGATCGCGGGCCAGACCGCATCAGCCCTTTCTTCATCACCATGATGATTAGCGACATTGCCGCTGGCTATATCTCGATTCAGTTTGGCGCGAAGGGTCCGAACTTTGCCATCGTCTCCGCCTGCGCCACCAGCGCCCACGCCATCGGCGAAGCCTGGGAGATGATCCGGCGCGGCGACGCCAAAGCCATGATCGCCGGGGGCAGCGAGTGCGCTGTGACCCCTATGGGGATAGGAGCCTTCGCCAACATGCACGCCCTTTCACGCCGCAACGACGATCCCCAGGGCGCGAGCCGCCCCTTCGACTCCACCCGCGACGGCTTCGTCATGAGCGATGGCGCGGGCGTCGTCGTGCTGGAAGACCTGGAGTTTGCCAGCGCGCGCGGCGCGCCAATCATTGCCGAAGTCATCGGCTACGCCGCCACCGCCGACGGCTTTCACATCACCGAGCCAGCCCCCGGCGGCGAGGGATTGGTTCGCGCCATGCAGCGCGCCATCCAGAAAGCAGGCATCCGCCCTGAAGAGGTTGAATACATCAACGCGCACGGCACGTCTACGCCGTTCAATGACCGCACCGAAACGACCTCCATCAAAACCACCTTTGGCGACCACGCCCGTAAGCTGGCGATCAGTTCCACCAAGTCCATGACCGGCCACACGCTGGGCGCGGCGGGCGGCATCGAAGCGATTTTCTCCGCGCTGGCCTTGCAGCATGGCATCCTGCCGCCGACGATCAACCTGCATCATCCCGACCCGGATTGCGATCTGGACTACGTGCCGAACGAAGCGCGCCATCAGCCCATTCAGGTTGCCATGTCGAACTCGATGGGCTTTGGCGGCCACAACGCCTGCCTGATATTGAGGAAATACGAAGGCTAAGAGAGTAGAAGCATGAGTGATCAACCACCTCTCATCACCCGCGTGCAATTGCTCGTTGAGGCGCTGGAAGACAGCAGCGTCAGCGAGATCGAACTGACCGAAGGCGGCACGCGCATCCAGATTAAACGCGCTTCGGCGGTGACGCCAACGGTGCTGGCCGCGCCTGCCGCGCCGTTTCCTGCTTACCCGCCAGCCGTCATGCCCGCCGCGCCTGGAGCAATGCCCATCGGGGGAACCAACCACGCCCCCACGTCGAGCGTTCCAGCCAGGCGCGCGACGCGCCCGCCAGTCGCCGACAGCAGCGTGGCCGTTGTTTCGCCGCTCACCGGCGTCTATTACAGCGCGGCTTCGCCCACCTCGGACCCGTTCGTCAAAGTGGGCGACAGCGTTCAGGCCGGGCTGGTCGTCGCCATTGTGGAAGCCATGAAAGTGTTCAACGAGGTCAAAAGCGAAGTGGCTGGCAAGGTCGTCGCCATTCCGGCAAAGAATGGCGAACTGGTGCAAAAAGGCGACGCGCTGGTGCGCATCCAGCCAGACTGAACGCTGCTTGCAGCGTCGCCTTCCAGGCGGCCAGACAACAGGTCACTGGGAACAGCAAGGCAGGCAGCCCACGCTTCTACGGCGTGGGCCGTCCGCCAACGCTGTGCTTCACAATGGTCCCCACCGCGTAAAGAATGAGAGCGGAGAAGATCGTTCCTGAGAGGACTCCGAGAACAGGCAATACCTGATTCTGCGTCAAGATAATCAAGATTTGCAAGGCTCCCAGCCCGGCGATAATCCACGCCCCCCAATGACACCACGTCCCAATCCGGCTCCCCTGGATAACATCAGGCAGTTGTTGTTTCATAGCTTTCTTCTTTCTTCTTCCTTTTTGCTGCTTCTGCGCCTGCCCTCCGGCGTCGCTGAGGCGCCTATAGCGATGCCCAGGTGAAAAGTATAGAGGCGTTCTGCGTGCCGCGCACTGCCGCGTGTACCGCCGCCGTCCCTGGCGGCGAACCGCTGCGCCCGCGCAAGCGTCCGCCCTCCATTGCCACGTTCCAGCAGCCCAACGTTGAGCCGCCTGGAAGGGACGCGCGAGCGACCAACGGGAGCGAGAATGCCGAGGCATAGCCGAGGCAAGCGGCCCTTCCCGAAGGGAGGCGGCGCTACAAGGAGAGGCGGCGCTTCTCACCTGAACATGGGTATAGGTACGCGCTCCGACAGAAAGGGAGCGGCCTCTCATAGTGAGGAAGCACGCGAGATGCCAAGGCTCCTGCTCACGGGCTGGTGATAGTAAGGTTGGAGAAAACGGCATCCGCGTAGATGCGCGCGGCCCCCAGCGCGATACTGCCGCTGCTATATGAATGATCACTGACCTGGCCGAGACGCTGGCCGTTGATAAAGAGCGTGATCTCAGCGCCCCGCGCAATCACCTTGAGGTCATTGATCTGGTTCAGGCCAGTGCGGATGGCTGCCGAAGACGTGAGCGGAATGAGATTGGTTGCCGCGCCCGCTTCATCCCACCTCACCAGTTGATACGTGCCGTTGATAAAGACCACAAATCCATAGCCATCCAGGCCAGTAGAGCGGAATGCAATAGCGATCCCGACGATCCGGGGGTCGCCATTGTCCATCTTCTCTTGCACCTCGATGACCTGCTCGTCGAAGCGCCGCCCGCTCAACTGGCTGAAGTACAGATGATCGGTAGGAGCCAGAATGTGCAGCCCATTGGCCTCAAACTGGCAGGTGGCCCCATGTTCACACTCCCACGCGCCCTGATCGCTGGTCAGACTGTCGGCATAGAGCGCGGGCCGCGTATCAGCCCTGGACGCCGGGCGAATAAAGAGCAGAAACGCGCCCGCGACCAGCGCGAGCAGCAGCAGCGGGATACCAATGGCGGCCAGCACGATCAGCCAGACGGGCATTTTCTGCTGAGCATGCCGTATCTCTGGTATCCGTTCTCCAGGCGCATCGGCCATATGTCACTCCAAAAGGTCTAGCAGTTGATCGCTTCCGTCGGGCTGGCGGCGATAGAACCAGACTGCCCCTGGGCGAACCTCGCCACGCAGGAAGGCGAGCAGCGGTTCAGTCATGACGCGCGGAGCGGCTTCAAGAGAAGCGACAGCGCCAGCAAGCTCCAGAAAGCGCGCATCTACCACGAATGCGTCGGGATCATCAGGGCGAAGATCGCCTCCCCACTCGATAATCTCGAAGATAAAGGCGGTGGCTTGCGCACTTTCGCCGGGGATTGCTGCCGCCACCCAGTCAAATCCCTGTGGGCTGTGGTGTTGGGTGACGTAGAGCAGACGCCCCAGCTTAAACACCTCCAGCCCGGTTTCTTCGCGCACTTCGCGGATCAACGCTTCGGGCAGCAGTTCCCCCGCCTCGACCCTTCCCCCAGGCAGCGCCCAGAATGGCGCGGGGTCACGCGGCCCCTGCTCCTGCACCAGAAGAAGAGCATCTCCCCGGCGCATCAACCCCGCGACAATTACAACGTTCCGCTCGTTCAGAGACTTCCTCCTTGAAAGGCGTGTACCGCCGCCGTCCCTGGCGGCGAATCGCTCGCTAGCCTGCACGCTGCCCCAGAGCACGAACGTTCCTCTCGTACACGCGCTGCTGATCACACGCTACACAACGCGGGCGCTCACGCGGCGAAAGGCCAGCGTCGAAGCGCCGATGCGCATCTGGTCATCAGGGTGAAGGGTTTGTGCTTCGTTGGACGCCAGACGCTGATTGTTGATAAAGATGCCGTTGGCGCTGCCCAGATCACGAACCTGATAATCGCCATTGGGCAGACGAACCAGTTCAGCATGATGGCGCGAAACCAGCGAATCGTTCGCCAGACGAATCTCGCTGCTCACCGCGCGGCCAATCTGCATCCGCTCGGCGCTGAGAACCACCCCCTGTCCACGCTGATCGCCGTTCAAGAAGATCAGGCCATACACCCAGCCAATATTCGCCGGGCGGAACTGTGGCGTTGGATCGCCTATCGTCTTCTCGCCAGAAACGTCAGGCTCCAGCCTGGGCGTTTGTGGCGCGGCATTGACCAGAGTAGGTACAGTAGGCGGTTCCACGAAGGTGTTCTCTATCAGGGTTTCCCCTGGCGGCGCAGAAACCGGCGCCCTGGGCTGCGTCATAGCAGGCGGCGTCATGACTGGTGGCGTTATAGCCGGGCTGCTGCTCCCGCCCGGCGTCATGACTGGCGGCGTCATGGCTGGCGGCGTCATGGCTGGCGGCATCATGGCTGGTGGCATCATGGCTGGCGGCTTTATGGCCGGGCTGCTGCTTCCGCCCGGTGGGAACGCGCCCCCGCCCGACGGGAAGACCCCGCCAGGAACTCCAGCCCCCCCGCCGGTTCCAGCGACGTTCACGGCTGGAATGCGCGAGCCGCTCCGCAGCGCCAGCACCTGCGCGTAGTCCTGGGCGGTGGGCACAGAACTGCCAATCACCGAGCGGAAGGTATCGCGGTCAAGGGCCAGCAGATCGCAAAAGGTGCGCGCCCGCACCGAAGCGTTGCGCGGCGCGCCGGTAAGCAGACCAACCTCCCCGAAGAACTGGCCGCTCGCCAGAGTGTTGATGACCACTGCCCGCCCGCCTGTCTCCTGAAGCACTTCCGCCTCGCCTCTGGAAATGATATAGAACTTGTCGGCAGGCTCGCCCTGGCGAATAATTATCTCGCCCGCGCGCGCTTGCAGCGATTCCAGATTGCTGTTGAGCCTGCCCAGGTGCGCCTCGGAGAGACGGGGGAACGCCTTCCTCAGATATTCGTCATAGGCGGTGCGCACCACCAGCACAAAGGCCCAGACCAGCGGAGTGGTATAGATCAGGTTATACAGAAAATGCAGCTCGATGCGCGGGAAAGGCGAACTCGGCCAGAGCAGGCCATTGTGGCCCAGCAGCCCTTCATGCGCGCGCAGGCCAAGCGGATTATTCCCGTCGTAATTGGGGAAGTCGAAGGTGTAAAAGTACGTGATGTACCAGTGTTCAATAGTGTGCCAGACGGCCACGACCCAGGCAATCCAGAGGGGGATATTTCTCCTGAACTTGCCAAAGAGCAGAACGCTCGTGCCAATTAAAAGGAACGTGTCAAAGAAGAAATGGACATACTCAGCATCCAGGTTGCCGATGATGCCCCGCGAGAGCGAGCGAGGCCAGCCGATCACATCTACTTCGATGATCTGAGCAATGTGTTCGATAAAGTGGAGTCCCTGGGTTACGATCAGAATCTCAAAGAGGGCGAACCAGGCATAGTGGCGATATTTCCAGAGCGCCTCCGATGCGAACACCGGGAGCCAGGGAAGGATCGTGACGATGCCGATGATTGCCAGCGGATAGCCCAGGATAATGCTGGTAGCCATGCCTAACCAGGAAGCCGCGATAGTGACAATCAGGATACTGGGTGGAACGTTGGAGAAGCGCAGGAGGTTGTTGCGCCGGGCCTTTGCTGCCATAGAAACCCATCCCTTCTTAAAACCAATTCCCTCCGGATCGAATACGCCCGTTTCCTATGGACTATTATAGCAGAGGGGGGAAATTGGTAGAAGGCCAGATCATACGGCCTGGCAAGCGGCTCGCAGCCTGATAATACCAAATCCTGTTGTATGCTTGCGGCTTCGACTTGTAGCGCCGCCTTCCAGGCGGCTTGTCGCTGGCCTGCTGGGACGCTAGCCCCAAGGGCGAACGCTCGCCCTGGCGCAGCGGTGGCCGCCGAGACGGCGGCGCTACAGGTAACACGCTCCGCTTCATACGGATGCGGTATAAGACCCCATCACGCATCCTCAATAGGAACGAGAAAGACCTGGCTTGCCGTCCATTTTTTGCCCGTCTGAGCCTGCGCGCGCAGCCGCGCCTGGTTCACGTAATCGGAAAGGCGTTCGATAGCCTCTTTCGCCGGATTGCCGCGCAAATCAATCTGATCAAAGCGTGTCGCGCCGGGGCGCTGAAGCGCGATCACCAGCGCCGTCAGCGCGTGGTCGCGGTCCAGCCGAGGGCTGCCGGTCCCTTCCTGGTCGGGCGCCTGGCGTGTCGTGACGCGAATCTTCACCCCTTTGGCGCGCTCCCAGTCCCCGCGTCGCTCGCTGGGGATCAAGGGAACCTCGACACTCACCAGACGATGCCCGCTGAGCGCCTTCACGTACTCCGCGCCGCGCAGCCCGGCCAACGGGGCTGGCGCGGCCTGCCCATCTGCCGCTCCGGCAGGCGCAGGATCAGAAGTCTCCTCATTTGCGGCGGGCTGGCCGGAACCTTCGCGGCCCCCATGCGCGGGCGCTCCCGTCGGCTGCTCGATATGTTCGCTGTTCTCCAGATCAGCCATGATGCCGCCTCTTGTTCTCAGCAAAAGCCTTGTTGAAGGCTTCATGCGACCCTATCCAGAACCATGTCACCAGATCGCCCTCCAGGTAGCCGACGGCGCGGTAGTGGGCGCCAATGCGCACGCCATATCGCGGTGGCTGGCTATCCTCCAGCCGCTTAAAGTGCAGGCTCGAATACGACGGGTCTACGCGGAACAGAGCGTAAGCAGCCTCAGCCTGACGCTGGATCTCGGCGGGGAGAGCAGTCTGCATCTCTTTGAACCGCTTGGTGCGCCGGGAGCGCAGCCTAGCGGCCATCAAAACCACCATCCTCCACGTCGCCCCTGGCAACATCGGCCATTGCCTCCGCTGTCAGGCGGTCCAGTGTGGCCTGGCCCTCCGGGCTGCTGAAGCTGAGATCCCACCTCAATTCATCCAGCCACTCCTCCAGAGCATCCACCAACGCTGCCTGCCCGTCCCTATCAAGCTGTGCCGTCTGGGCTTTGATCTGGTCTACCATTTCAGTGATTGTCGCCATGCTTTGCTCCCCTTGTGGTCACGTGCGCCTCCTCTGGTCAGCGTAGCAGTACAGAGTCATTGTAGTAGAACCAGGTTGAAAATACAAGATAAAAGTATTGTCAGACCAGCCGGTTACGAATGGCGTAAGCCGCCGCAGCGGCGCGTGAAGTCACATCTATCTTGAGAAAGATATTGGCGATGTGCCGGTTCGCGGTACGTGGACTGATCACTAATTCTTCGGCGATTTCCTTATCGGTCTTGCCGTCGGCCACCAGGCGCAGCACCTCCAGTTCGCGCGGCGTCAGACCCTTCAGCACGGCGGGATCGATACGCTGCGTCCCCGGCAGCGCCGCTGCTGCCACCGCCTGCTTGTGAACCGCCGCAGCTTCGGCGCGCAGCGCCACCGCCTGCTCTGCCTGCTCAGGAAGCTTCAGGACGCCGCTCAGGCTTTCGGCCTCTTCCGTCAGCCGCTCGATCTCATCCATCAGCGCCGACGCCTGGGTGGGCTGCGCCCGCGCCTGATCCAGCGCCGCGCCTGCCCAGGCCAGCAGCGTGCTGACCTGCTCAGGTCGGCTGCCCGCGCGACGGCAGAACTCCAGCCCCGCAGCAAAAGAGCGTTGCGCCTCCGTCCACTGCTCTTGCGCTGCGGCCACCCGGCCCAGGATGCGCTGCGCGCTGACGCCATAATATTGCCGCTCGCTCCAGGGTTTGACGCGCTCGGCCAGGCTGGCAGCCGCCTCCACATCCCCACAGGCCAGCAGACCCTCCATCACGAAGGGCAGATAGTAATCGGCGGCAAAGCCAACCGGAGTGAAAAAGGATCGCATGGTGGCCTGATCGAGATACGGTCTGGCTGCGTCGGGGCTGCCGTTCATCGCAAGAAACCACCCCAGCAGCCCGGCGCTCCCTGGCAGCCACTCGAAGCTGACCTGGGCAGCCTGATAGCTATCTTCCAGCGCCTTCCTGGCCTGCTCCTGTTTGCCCATACGCCACGCCAGGATACCCAGCGCCTGCCGCAAAATCGGCTTCAGGCGCGCGTCATTCGCGCGCTCGCTTTCGCTGCGCGCCTCTTCCAGCGTCTGCGCGGCGTCGGCCCAACGACCCTGCGCCAGCGCCAGCACTCCCAGGTTATAGCGCAGCCAGGGAATAGAGCGCAGAATGCCATAGCGCGTGGCAAGCGCCATCCCGGCTTCAGTCTCTTTCAGCGCGTTTTGCGTATCGCCGATAGCCTGATAGACGATGCCCAGCCCTTCATAGCCCAGCGCGGCGTGAAACGGATCGCCAATCTCCAGCAGCAGATCGCGGGCCTGCACCTGGAGTTGGATCGCCTGGGCGATCTGTTCGCCCCAGCCTTTAATCCAGCCCAGCATATGCAGCGCGAACGCCTGGCCGCTGCGATCTCCGGTGCGGATGGCAAGCTGCTGAGACTCGCGCAGCGCCCCTTCGGCGGCTTCGCCCTGTCCCGCGCCAATCATCAGCACCGCCAGCGATTGCCGCTGCAACATCTGCTCAACCAGCGCGGCATCTGTTGGTTGGCCCGCCTCCGGCGCTTCGAATGTTCCCAGCGCCGCTTGCGCCGCCTGAAGATAGCCAAACGCCTGGTCATACTGCCCCAACTGGCGGTAAGCGTCGGAGATCAGCCGGTTCAGCTTCGCCAGGCCCAGCGCGTCACCTCTGGCGCGCTCCTCGTCCAAAGCCGATTGAAAGCTGCGCAGCGCGGATTGAAACTCACCCAGCCGAAACCAGCTTTCGGCCAGCCGCCAGTGTAACTGCCCCGAACGATACACCTCGCCTGGTTCCTCGCTGCCCACCTCATCAGTGTCTACCGGCTCTGGCGCGCTGGTGTCCAGCAGGGCGAGCGCGCTGCGATAAAACCCGATGGCTTCGCGCTGCGCGTGCCGCCCCGCCGCGACATCCCCCGCCAGCACCGTCCAGTGAATCGCCTGGCGCGTGCGTCCGGCCTGCGTGAAATGGTGCGCGATCTCGGCGGCGCTGCGTTCGGCGGCCTGGCGGCTGCGCGAGCGAGCCTGCAAGGCGCTGGCAAGCGCGGCATGCAGCCGTCGCCGACTCTGGCGGGGCAGTTGCCCCGCCAATAACTCACGGGCGATGCGCTGCGCGAAACTGAACGCGCCCAGCGCGCCCACGCTTTCGATCTCATCATCAGGGGCAGCCTCAATCAATCCCGCCTCGCTGGCTTCATCCAGCAAGTCTAGCACCGCTTCCTGGCTCTGACCCGTAGCGGCAGCCAGCACATCGGGATAGAACGCTGGCCCGCAGAGCGCCGCAGCGCGCAGCAGATCACGGCAAGGCGCGCTCAGCGGCTCCAGACGCAGCGCCAGCGTCATCTTGATGCTGGGCGGCAGTTCCGGCAGCGGCCCGTTCAGCGCCTGCTGCCCCCCCCGCGCGCGCTGCCAGCGGCCATCCTGCAACACAATCTGGCCGGACCCTTGCAGCGCGTGAACCAATTCCTCTATAAAGAAGGGGTTGCCCTCGGCGCGCGCCAGAACCGCCTGTTGCAGATCGGGCGCAACCCCTCCTGGCAACAGCGCGTCCAGCAGCACACTCGACGCCCCTTCGCTGAGCGGAGTCAGCAGCAGCAGCGTGAAAAGCCGCTGGCGGTTGAGTTCGGCAATCGCCCGCCCCAGCGCGCTGCCCGCGCTGGGGTCAATAAAGCCGTTGCGCAGCGCCCCCAGCAGCAGAACACTGGCATTGCGCAGCCGCGCCGTCAGATACAGCAAGAGTTCCAGGCTGGCGCTGTCGGCCCATTGCAGATCATCCAGACACAGCAGAATGGGCTGGGTTTTGTGCGCTTTCCCCTCCATCGGCGCGGCGATGCGCTCAAGCAGCGTGGCGATGCCATCCAGCAAGCCAAACTTCTCCTGCTCCGGCGTCAGCGCCTCCTGGGGCGCTGGCAGGCCGGGCAGCGTGGCAATCTGCGGAAAAAGCTGCGCCAGACATTGCAGCCCAAGCTGGGGCAGCGCCGCGCTCTGGCCGCTGGCCCCGTTGGTGGTGGAAAGACCCAGCAGGCGCGCAAGCTGGCTGGACGAGAGGCTGCGCAGGTGGGGGCGCAGCGCCTCGGTGAAGGGCAGATAGGGAGGCAGCAGCCCGGACTCATACGCGCCGCCCCACAGCACAATCGCGCCGCTCTCCGCAGCCTCCACGCTCAATTCGCGCAGCAGCCGTGTTTTGCCAACACCAGCCGCCCCGGCGACAAAAAGCGCGTGAGGCGTTGTCGGCGCAAAATGGTCGCCGCTCGTCACGATAGCTTGTAAAGCATGCCGCAGAAGCTCCATCTCCCGCTCGCGTCCCACCAGCGGCGCTGGCGATGGTTTTGGCCGCTCAGGTGGTGGGCTGCTGGCGAAGGGCCACTGTATCATCGTTGTCCCTGCCCTACCAGGGGCGTGCCTGGCTATTGTTCCTGGCCGATTGGCTTACCAACCGCTTGAGAGGCGGCAGGAGTTGGCGGCTGGTAGCGTTCGTGATAGACAAAGAGAGCGATAAATACCATCTCAAAGGCGAGATCGAAGATGATATACGCCCAGAAAAACGAATTGAAGTTGGGCTGAAACGCATCGTACAACAAACCAGCCGGAACCAGCGCGCCATACACGATGCCCACCACTACCAGCGGGCGGACGCGCAGCCAGTCATGCTCGCGGGCCAGCAGGAAAGCCCCAACAGCGTTACCCAGCACAATAGCGCCAATAAAATGGCTCAGAATAGGGGTAGGCTCGGTTGCTTTCGGCCAGACACACAGAGTGGTCTGAGCCAGGCAGAGCTTCGCTTCAAGATGAAAGAAGAAGATGACGCCAACCACGAGGTTGAAGAGACCAGCCACCAGGGCCAGCAGGCGCTCGTACCTCGAAAAAGAGCGTGGCATCTCGCCACCCTTTCCGCCTGAATCGGGCAGACGCCCGAACCTTGCTTTCAGTCATCCCGCCCATTATACACCATCTGTTCGAGGGAGGCTAGAGGGCTAGACCCGATCAAGCATGCGATCACCGCCAAAGATATTGCGCATCTTGAACGAGGCAGGAGTGGTTTCTTCCAACCAGGCGCGTATACGTGTACCTGGATACAGATACCAGGGCTTGGGTAAGTAATAAGCTGGCCTGGTTGTCCAGGCAGGAGCAGGCAATCCAGCACTCCAGCAGAGCCGCTCGACCATTCCTGCAAAGAAAGCGGCCCAACGCTGAAACTCAGGATTGGCGCCAGCCTCGGCTATCGGCTCCGCTATGAGCGCCGCACGCTTTCTTTCTGGCGAACGACGCCAATCATCAAGAAAATCACCAATAGCTACCCAGGGATCAGTCCCTTGGAGGAGACGATCAAAGGCAGCCGCAGCGGTCTGTGGCTGATATTGACGTTTCTGGCTCGTCGCAGCAGCGCCTTGTTTTGCCATCGTTTCCCCTTATCTTTCTGGTTCTTCAGGCTCAAAGAGACCCTCAACTATATATTGTAGTCTTGGCGTGAGCAAATGGGCAGGAATATATTGCTGTACAATATCCATCGCTTCTTGTACAGTGCCGAGATGGAGATATGTCACTAACGCCTGAAGATCACGGACATCTTGCGGACGCCCGGCACTCGCCTTCATTGCAAACAGGTACTGTGGCGCGACGGTGTACACCCGCAGTCCTGGATATTCCCGCGCCCCCAGCAAGGATGATCTCGCCCGTGATCTGGCGCTTTTGTAGCTCCTCGCCCACCAGACGCAGATATTTTTCGATCTCCTGCCGGTTCATGCTCTCCCCTCCTCACCTCTGATGATACCTCTCAAGAACGCAGCGCCGCAACCGCCTCGGCAAGCTGATCGATCTCCTCCTCCGTATTGTAAAAGCCAAGCGAGACCCGATTGAACGCGGGCTGCGGCGTATCACGAATAATCATCCCGCGCTCGCGCAGCCTGGTCGTCACATCAGCCGCAGCTACGCCCTCCAGCGAAAAGTGCAGCAGCCCCGCCATCTGTTCTCGCGGCGAATGCACCGTCACCCCTTCAACAGCGCCAAGCGCATCATAGCAGTAGTGCCCAAGCCCCGCAATTCGTTCGTAGACCCACTCCAGGCCAATCTCCTCAAGAATCCAACCCAGGCTCGTCACAAACGCCTTCATCGCCGGAGGATACAGCGAGGCCGCCTCATAGCGTTGCGCGCCATCCGACGGCAGAAAGTACCCTTCAGTGGTACTCATCCCATGTTTAATCCCCCAGTATCCAAAATACGTCGGAAGAATATCGGTCAGGCGGTCCTTGCGAACGAACAGCGCCCCCGTCCCATCCGGCCCACAAAGCCACTTCTGCCCCGAACAGGCATACGCATCCACCCCCAACTCGTAGACCCTGGACGGCACCATCCCACAGGCTTGCGCCGCATCGCAGATGAACACAGCGCCGCTCTGATGCGCCAGATCAGCCAGTTCACGAATCGGCAAGACCATGCCCGTTGCCCAGGAAACATGCGAAAGCACCACTGCTTTCGTGCGCGGACTCAGCGCGCGCCGCAGTTCTTCCACCGGATCGACGCGCGGCAGCCCGATCTCTGTCATCCGCAGCCTGGCCCCATAGCGATGCTTCACTAGATATGCCGGATATAGCCCCCCCGGATGCTCGGTCGTCGCCGTCACCACCTCATCACCCTTCTGCCAGTCCAGCCCCATCAGCGCGATATTCATCCCTTCCGTCGTGTTATGCGTCAGCGCAACCTCCAGCGGATCACACCCCAGGATAGTCGCCATATGCGCCCGCGCCTGGTTCCAGACCTCAAACATGCGCATAAACGTCTCCATGCCAATACGCCCTTCCGTCAGTTCCACCTGGGCATACTGAACCAGCGCCTCGTGGCTGCGCCGGGGGAAAGGGCCATTGGTACCCGCGTTCATGAAGATGATGTTTTGCAGGGCTGGTAACTCGTCACGAATTGAGGCTATCTTCTCCTGGTCGGCGACGTGAACACCCTGGACGCTTCGCTTTTGCATGGTCTGCTCTCTTTCTCGCTGCCTTTTTTTATACGTTATCCGGTTGAATACGCGCCGATGCCATCCGCAGCGCCGCCGTCTCGGCCTTTCTCCCTGCCACTTTTTCGAGCCAAAGCGCCTGGCGCTCCCTGCCCCGCCCGCGCCAGCACGGAGGCTGGCGGTACAGGCAGCGGCCTACCGCCTGTACCGCCGTCCCTGGCGGCGCGGGTGGGGCAGGGTGTGGCGCAGGCCGCGCGCGGCTGCCCCTCGAACACCTCTCAGGGAGAAAGGCCGAGACGGTGGCGCTGCAAAGGCTGGCAAAGCTGGCGCATTTCATCATACGCCTGAAACGGGCGAAGGGCAAGCGGTTCCACCCGGCAAGTTCCACCAGACATGAGGTGCTGGCAAGCGAGACCTGTTCCTTGTAGCGCCGCCTTCCAGGCGGCCACCGCTGCGCCAGGGCGCGCGTTCGCCCTCCAGGCCACCGTACCGGCAGTCCAGCGTTGAGCCGCCAAGATGGCGGCGCTACAAGTGGCAACCACCGATAGATGGTGGACCCACCCATCAGCTCCTGCCAAACAAAACGGGCCAGGGAGCGATGATCGTTCGCTCCCTGGCCCGCTCGGATGGCAGCCAAACGCATGAGAACGATCAGCGTACTTGCCGTATCTCCGCCTGGCTGATGTGAAGGGCTGCCTGCTCCTCAGCATCGCGGATGGCATGATCGAGCATAGCAATCTGGCCCTCTACGATGCGAATGGATTTGGGATTCGCCCGCGCCAGTTGCAGCGCGGCAAGCTGCTCAAGCTGCTCGCCGCGCTGGGCGTACAGATGCAGCAGCAGCAGCCGGTCTGTCTCCAGCAGCCAGGGCATCCCCCCATACGCTGCGCTGACCTGGGCGACTTCGTGATTGGGCGGCATTTCGGGGCTAATTGTCTGGCTCATAGTTGTTCCCTATATATCTAGATAGAAGCCTCGACCTCGAAGGTCGTCAGGATTGGGTGGCTGGTTTCAGGCAAAGGAACCTCTTCGAGATAGAGTTCAGTAGCTTCTTTCAGATTGGCAAGCGCCTCTTCGATAGACGTTCCCTGGCTGGTCGTACCCACCTCTGGGCATTCGGCTACATAGAGGTTTTCTTCTTTATGTATAACAGCAGCGAAAGTCCGCACGCTCATTTTTCGATACCTCCTGCTGCTTTTGTACCAAAATGGCTGACAAATATCAAGCTCCGGCCTGGCGGGGATGCCAGAGTTCCAGCGTCTTTTGCTCGCCGCCGGTGGCGATCTGGCTGCCATCGGGCGACCACGCCAGCGCGGAGATACCGCTGGAGCAGCGGTGTGTCGAAAGCGTCTCGCCCGTCCGGGCGCTCCACACCAGAACAACAGCGCCGCTGGCCGAAGCCAGGCGCGCGCCGTCGGGGGACCACGCCAGCGCGCTTATCCACTGAAGCTCCTGGCGCTCGATAGTGGGCGCGTGGCCGCGATAGGTAAACAGATGCTTGCCCGTAGCCGCGTCCCACAAATGCACTGTATCATCGCTGGTGGAGGCGATATACTTGCTATCGGGCGACCACGCCACCACGCGCACCCAACTGATATAGTGCTGATAGGTGAGCAGGGTATCTCCGGTCACGGTTTCCCACACCTGCACCTCCTCATTTCCCGCGCTGGAGGCCATGCGTTTGCCATCGGGCGACCACGCCAGCGCCGTAATAAAGCCACAAGAAAGCTCGTGGCCGCGATAGGTGCGGGCGGAATCGCCGCTCTTACTATTCCAGATGTGGACGGCGCTGTCGAAGCCGCCGGAGGCGATACAACTGCTGTCGGGCGCCCACGCCACAGCAGAGACCAGATCGGTATGGCCCTGGTAGGTCAGCAGCGCGCGCTCCTCCCCCACCTGCCAGACCTGCACCGTCTTATCCAGCGCGCTCGAAGCGATACGCTTGCCATCGGGCGACCAGGCCACCGCCGTCAGACCTTGCCCGTGACCGCGATACGTAAAGAGCAAATAGCCGCTGGCGGCATCCCACACCTGCGCGATGCCGTCATGGCCGCCCGTCACAATACAGCGCCCATCAGGCGACCAGGCAATGGAGCGCATGGCTGGAAGCGCCTCCTGCCCGGCGGTCTTCTCAGAGTAGCGTATACTCATCCCGCGCGCCATCCTTTCTCACAGGCTCTGCTACCACGATTGCCGCACCCAACCCTTGCTCGCTTCTCTTCTTACACTGTCGGCTTACATGCTGCTATTCGGCCCTGTCGGCGCTGCTGAATCAGCGGTCTGCTGGTATCACTCACAGCATACCAAACTGGCACTGCTTTGTCAAGTCAGGCAGGCTCCCAGACCTGCACGCTGTTATCGTTCCCCCCGGACGCAAGACGCGCTCCATCAGGCGACCAGACTACCGCGCGCACCGCGTCGCTGTGGCCGGTGTAAGCGCAGAGCAGGGTTCCCGTCGTCGCTTCCCACACCTGCACGTCGGCGCTGGCCGAAGCGATTTTGCTTCCGTCCGGCGACCACGCCAGCGCGTTAGCCCAACTGCTGTGGCCGGAATAGGTGTGGAGTACGCTGCCCGTCTCCACCTCCCACACCTGCACCGTTTGCTCGCTCCCCGCAGAGGCGATGCGTGTCCCATCCGGCGACCACGCCAGCGCCGACACCGTACCGCTGTGGCCGGTGTAGACGCGCAGCGTCTTGCCTGTGGCGGCATCCCAAATGTGCAGGGTGCCATCCGCCGACCCCGACGCGATGCGCCTCCCATCGGGCGCGCAGGCCAGCGCCCCCACCCAATTGCTATGCTCCTTGTAGGTCAAGAGCGTCTTTCCCGTCGCTGCTTCCCAGATCAACACCTTTGCTTCGTTGCCTGCCGAAACCAATCGAACGCCATCCGGCAGCCAGAGAACGGCGTAGACTTCTTTCGCGTGGCCGGAATAGATCGTCAGCGCCTTCTTGCTCGCCACTTCTCCGATCTGCACCATCTTATCGGCGCTGGCCGAAGCGATGCGCGTCCCATCGGGCGACCACGCCAGCGCGTTGATCAGGCTGCTGTGGCGGCGATAGCCCAGCAGCGTCTTGCCGCTCTGCGCCTCCCAGACCTGCACCGTCTTATCGTAACCGGCAGAGGCGATGCACGCGCCATCCGGCGACCAGGCGACAGTAAAAACCGAATCTTTATGGCCCTTGTAGGTGAGCAGCGGCGTGTCTCTGAACGGGCTGAACAGCGCCTGGGCTGCCTCTTTCCCGCGATGCGCCAGAATATTGTTTGGCTCAAGCTCAATCGCGTAATCAAACGCGCTCGTCGCGTCATCGGCGCGCCTCAATCCCACCAGCGCGTAGCCCTTCGCCCGAAACGCGGCAGCGGCAACCTCGCGGTAGAACAGGTGATCTTTGCCGATCAGCGTAATCGCCTGTTCCGCCGAGGCCAGCGCCTCAGCAGCGTGCTTGAGGCCATTCAGCGCGTAGGCCCGGCCAATGTAGGCCCAGATAAACTTCGGGTGCAGCTCGATGGCCCGCTTGAACGCCTCCAACGCCTCCGCGTGACGATTGAGCGCGTACAGGCTTGACCCCTTCGTATAATAGGCGTCGGCGTCCGCCGGGTCTTGCGCGATAGCCTGCTCCGCCTCCCCCAGTTGCTCCTCATAGCGCCTGCGCTGCTGCTCGGCCTCTTCCGCCTGCTGGCGCGGCGTTTTCTGCTCGGCTTTGGCTGGCTCGCTCGCCTGCGCTGGCGCGGCTGGCGCGGTCTCCGGCGCAGCAGCCTGCACAGGTTCTTCCGGCGGGCGCATCGGCTGGCTCGGCATCGGCTGCTCTGTCACGTCAAAAAGCAGGCTGTCGGACGTTCGCAGGTACAGAACCGGCGTCCCCCATTCCAGCGTCTGCGCGGCGCTCATGCTGATCGCCGTTCGCGCTTCCGTCACGGCAGCGTCCACCGGCAAGCCATGCGCCAGCGCCCGATAGAACGTGCGCGTCAGTTGGATGGCCGCCTGATCCGTAATCTCATACTGCATCGCCAGCACAGCCGGAATACCGCGCCGCGCCAGTGTCGCCGCCGCGCTGGAGAACAGATCGCGGGTGCTGCTCTTGCCGCCCTCGCAGGCATTCAGAAGCGCCAGCCGCAGGGCGCTGTGGTTCGCCAGCAGGCGACCCACCTGCGTCGCGCTCAGCAGGTTCATCTTGCCCGCCTCGTCCGCCAGCGCCAACATGCCCTCCTCACTGCGCGAATCAAAGCCGCCATGCCCGATGAAATGAAAGATATGCCAGGGACCACCCCACATCGCTTCCTGCAAGTCTTCCCACGTCTGCCCCGCCAGCCAGGTCAGTTCCACCAGTCCGGCCTCTTCCAGTTTCGCCAGCGCCTGCTGCATCCGTTCTTTTTCGCGGCTCACGTCCAGCGTATCCAGATCGTCAGGGTTCGAGATCATCCCCAGGATACGCAGGGGCGGCGTTACCTTCAGCGGCTGCATCGGCTGGGCCGTCTCAGGATAGCGCACCAGCGGCGTACCGCGTGACAGACAAACGTACTCACCCTGGCGCGCGTCATAGAGATATTCCCAGGGCAGCGCCGCCAGTTCCGGCGCTTGAATGCGCAGCCGCAGCCGCACCCCCGCCAGCCCTTCCTGCGCCGCCTGCGCCCGGCTCTTGTCGAAAAGGGCCAGCGTATCCCCGTCTAACACCGCCTCGAAAAGCTTGCGCCCGAAATCTTGCACTGCCTGCTCTTCCTCTGACAGCACCCGCCGATGCAGATTCGCCGAGCGCAGCAGCGCAATTTGCAAGTCCTTCAATCGGCCTTGCAGAGCAAACTCATCGAAGGGGAAGCGCATCATCACCCGCGCCTCGCCCGCCGCCGAGCGCGCCACCAGCGGGTACTCGCGCCCGCTGCCACGACCAATCTCCAGATCAATATCAAGGTAGGCCATTGCCCGCGCCTCCAGTCCAATTGCACAGTGCTTGCCGCGTCCCCAGCAATTATCTGGCCTCGCGCGAGCCAAGCATACCAGACCCGCTCTGGCGCGTCAAGCGGCTCATATATCGCTTGCTTTCGCCTCGCAAAACCTCAAGGCGCCACGCTCCACCACACAGGAGACGTTGGCAGGCGAGATATGTTACTTGTAGCGCCGCCTCCCTTCGGGAAGGGCCGCTTGCGGCCCCCTACGGGGAGCGGCCCTTGCGGGAACTGGGTTCCCGCACTCTCGCTCCCGTTGGTCGCTCGCGCGTCCCTTCCAGGCGGCTGGACGCTGGTCTGCTGATAGGTTGCCCTGGAGGGCGAGCGTTCGCCCTGGCGCAGCGGTGGCCGCCAGGATGGCGGCGCTACAAGTGGCGCTATATTACACCCAACGTCCGATCCCAAAAATGGGAATATGTGATGCGGCCAGTCTCTAATACTGGCCGCATCACTCACCCCGCCTCCTGAACATATCAGGAGATGCGGCTGGGGCATTCTATCATCCACCAGGATTTTTCCTCCCAGCGGCCATCTCCTTAACGGTTGGGGCGAAGCGTTTCACTGGCAACCGTCGCACCAGGCACAATTCAGGAGATGGCCGTTTCGTTTCTGACTTTGCCAAAGGGTGTATCAAAGGTCCACCCTTTGGTGACGGGGAGAGCAGGCCAGACCAGCTTTCGCCCCAAACATGGGTCATCCCGAATTTTCTAGACCGTCTTGGTCAATGCTCCTGGCTGGTGGCTTCGCTGGCGGAAAGCCGCACCGGACCGAGCGGAGCGCCGCCGTCCCGGCGGCTGAACGCCTCACCGGCGACCAGGGCTGCCCGTTCAGCGTTTCCACGTGCCAGCGTTTGGCCGCCGGGACGGCGGCGCTACAC
>DATBHW010000034.1 GCA_036557285.1 Ktedonobacterales bacterium | reverse complement strand
GCTGGTGGCTTCGCTGGCGGAAAGCCGCACCGGACCGAGCGGAGCGCCGCCGTCCCGGCGGCTGAACGCCTCACTGGCGACCAGGGCTGCACGTTCAGCGTTTCCACGTGCCAACGTTTGGCCGCCGGGACGGCGGCGCTACACAGGCGGCCTTCGCGCATCCTGCCAGCAAAACAACACAGCAGAGAAAATTAGGGATGACTCATGTTTGGCAAAGGGATTGTTATTATAACAACCCCCTTTCCCTGAAACTGAAGGCGTCATAGTTTGCCAGGGTCACTGCGTCGGGGCCTGCCACGCCGAGCGCGTCCAGGCTGTTTCCGTCCCTGCCGGATGCCGCGCTGCATCACATACTGTTGCAGCCAAAGCACACGCTCGATAGTCGCCGCCAGCACCCGCTCGTTTGCCTTGACCCGACCAGTCAGCCCTGCCACTTCTCCAGCCAGATCGCGCACCGCCGCCTCGATGGCCGCCAGCCGAGCCTCCAATCTATCCCCTGGACCATCCCCAGAGACACCCTCAGACTCTATCGCCTCCTCCACTGGCCGAGCCACATCCCAGAAGGCGCGATACAATGCTTGCACAGCCTGTGTCTGGATAATGAGAACGCGGGCGCGCCTGACCGTATCCAGACGGTTGGCCTGAATGCCAACCACCCAGAGAGGAATAACCCACGCGAGTAGCACATCCATCTCTTGCAATCCGCCAGCAGTCGCCAGGGTGACTGATGCCAGAGCGACTCTTAGGCTAGATGTGCGCGCTATTCGTTTCCGTTGACTATTGGGGTTCAACTGCAAAGCACTACATAAAGACCGCAGTGTGGCCCCGATCTGGCCGTCAGATAGTTGTACTCCTTGAAGTGGAGGCAGGGTCGGAGAGACAAACACAGTGCGAACATTGAGCGCCTCAGCCATGATACATTCCTCTCACTAACAGGAGGGGTCATAATGGCCCCTCCTTGACTAAGGAAGGGCCATTATGACCCCTCCTTTCCCAGAGGTAGTTATAATAGCTACCCCTTTGCGCCAACAGGCCGCCGAAGGCAGACAACAGCCCACAAAGTTATCCCCAGATAAGGGTTATCCACAAGTATTTTGTGGATAACCCGCGCTTCCCAGGCAAAGTTATCCACAAATAGCACAAACATTTGTGAATAACTCATGTGTCCGCCCTCACCTTCTACCTGAAGGAGCAGTCATATTCCTTATGGACACCTCCCCAAACCAAACGGCCACCCCCTGACCGCGCTGGCCTGTCAGGAGATGGCCGCTGAAAGACTCCCATCACCCGGATGATAGAATGCCTCCAGCCCCATCTCTGGCTTTTCCAGGCATGGGGTCAGCGACGACGCCAGTCCATTACTGGCGTCGTCGCATCGTCAAGATTGCATTGTCAATGTGCGCCGCTCGATAGCCTCCGAATACTCACCACAGCATACCTGGCTGCCGCCCCTCCTGTCAAGCCTCAAAGCAACGCAACGTCACCCACGCCAGGGACTCGGCGGCCAGCGTCAGCGCCGCGCTCGCGGGCTGAGGAGCAGTTTCAACTGTTCCCCTGTTCGAGCCAGCGTTTGACATTCTGGCCCACCCTCAGTATCATAGAGAATGGGCGAAAAGACCTCCAGGGGAGCGCCTCTTCGCCCACGACAGAAGGAGCAGCAGCTATGGTAACGTATGAAGACGTGACACAACTGTTTCTGCGGGCAATGGAAAATGTCGGACTGGCAACCCATCCAGAGCATTGGACCAACAACACCACCCTGGAGCGCGAGTTCGCCTGCACCTGCCACACCGGCACCTGCGAAGAAGCCGAAAATCGCAGCACCGTCACCATCTCCTTCACCTGGAGTCCCCTCGATACCGTCTTGAGCCTGGAGGGCGCCGTAGGCATCTGTGATTTCTTCCACGAGCCAGATGACACCTGCCCCCATCTGCATACCGATGAAGTTCCGCCGCTGGCGCTCGAACTCGCCTATAACCTCAATATCACCGCCGTCCCACTCACCGATGTCAACATGCAGCAGCTCATCCGCACGCTCAAACTGCGCGCCAGCGAACACAGCAGCCGCGCCACCGAAACCCGCCCCAGCGTCGCCCTCGTTCTTGGCGATGGCGGCCTGCAAGCCGAGGCGCTCACCCTGCAACAGCGCGTCGAAATCCCCCTCTGGCACCCCGAAGGCATGGCTGGCCTGCGCGACCTCCAGGAAGACGAAGCCCTCAACGGCCACAGCCCCTCGCCCGGCCAGCGTCGTCGCCGCCGCCGCGACGACGACGACGACAGCCTGCCCGCCGAGCCGCACCCCGAAGAATGGCTGCCCGGACTCCTTGCCGACGTTGCTGGCGACATCAACCGCGTGCTGGCCGCCCTTGACGCCGCCCGCCCCGTCAGCCGTCCCAGCGACCCCGCAGACACCCCATCCGAAAACTAGCCAGCCACACAATAACAGAGGGCGCAGATGAAGAGTATCTGCGCCCTCTGCCGCCTGTACCGCCGCCGTCCCTGGCGGCGCAACGCTGCGCTGTCATCAACGCCGCCCTTCCAGGCGAACGCCGCCTCTACCGCCGCCGTCCCTACGGGAAACGCTTCGCCAGAGCCGCTTGACCGCGCCGGGCGCAGCCATGCTCGCCTGGCCTGTCGCGTCTTCTACCGGCGCTAGCCGGGGAAATCCGCCGGGATGCCGTGTATGCCCAGCGTGAACGAAAGCTCGCCGCCGTGATGCAGGTCATGCTCCATCACATGCCAGACGACCCAGGCGCGCGCCAGGTGGACTGGTCTGCCGTCCCAGTCGTCGGGGAAGGTTTGTCGCATATCGTCGGGACTCCAGCGGGCCAGGCAATCGGCCATGCCCTGCCAGGTGCGGTCGAGAGCCTGCACTATCTCGGCGGGCGTTCGGGCGGGCGCTTCGGGAACTTCCCAACTCGCGTACTCCTTCACGTCGGCGCCAAAGTCTTCGCCCAGGGTATAGGTGAACCAGCCCGCGCGGCAGCCGATAATGTGCAGAGCATTCTCGCCGATGGAGCGCAGGTGAGGCGCGGCGCGCAGCTCAAGCTGCTCGGCGGTGAGCGGCGCGAGCGCGCCTTTGATGTGATCCTGGTACGCTTTCCAGGAGGTGTAGAAGGTCGTGAGCGTGAAGTTGTCTTCAGCCATGCAATCATATCTCCTTGTGTGGCGCGCCGCAGGGCTGGCATGCTGCCAGGCAGCTATACGCGGCGCTCTCAGGAAAAAAAACATCGCCCTCAGCCTATCACTTCCCAAGATTGATCGCCACCGCCACCGCCGCAACAACCCCAAACACAATCACAATCCCCAGGATCACCAGAAACACCCGCAGCAGCGGCGACCCGCGCTTCCCAGACCCCGCTTTGCCCTGCTGGTAAGCAGCCTGAGCATTCCCCCAGCCCGGCGCAGCGCCCGCAGGCGTGTTCGCAGGCCCAGGCGGCCCCCAGGGCTGCCCTCCGGCGGGCGGAGCATATGGCCCGGGCGGTGGATTCGCCGGACTATATGACTGTGACGGATAGCTCTGAACGGGCCTCGTCTGGGGTGTTGGCTTCTGCTGCTGCGCCGCCCGCGACGGCTGGGCAGGCGTCGGAGGCAGCGGCGTTACCTGCGTCTCATAATCCGCAGGCGGCTTGCCCTGATGCGGCAGCGCAACCGGCGGCAGATGCACCGTCGGCTCATCCTCAATATGCTTATCCCCTTGCTTGCGCTGCTCCAACTTCTTCAGCACCTCGCTGTACGCGCGAGCAAACTCCATCACCGACGGCCAGCGGTCCTGCGCCTTCTTGCGCATCGCCCGCAAAATCACCTGCTCGATCTCCACCGGAATCGCCGGATTGAAACGCCTCGGCGGCGGCGGCTCATCGTGCAAATGATTCAGCGCCACCTCCGCCACCGCGCCCGTAAACGGCAGCCGACCTGCCAGCATCTCATACGCCATCACCCCCAGCGCGTATTGATCGCTCGCAGGGACCGGATGCCCCTCGATCTGCTCCGGCGCCACGTAATCGGCGGTACCCACCGCCAGCGTATTCGTATTGGACTCTGGATTATACTCCTTCACCAGCCCAAAATCCGCCAGAAACAACTCCAGCATCCCATCGCGGCCCACCCGCACCAGAAAGTTCTCCGGCTTCACATCGCGGTGAATAATATTGTGCTGGTGGGCATATTGCAGCGCCGAAGCCGCCTGGAAAATTAACGGAGCCGCCTGCGTCGGCGTCAGCGGCAAATGCAACCGGCGTTTCGAGCCGCCAGGCCGCATCGCATCGAAAAGCGACCCATCGGGCATCAGCGGCATCACCAGATACATCAGTTCATTCTCAATACCGAACTCATGCACCTGCAAAATATTCGGATGCTCCAGCGCCGCAATCGCCCGCGCCTCCAGCTTAAAACGCTCCGGCGCATCTGCCAGCATCGGCGCGTTCCCATCCTCAGACGAGCCGCCGCGCGGCGGGCGCACCACCTTCACAGCAACCTCGCGCCCCAGCCGCACCTGCTCCCCCAGATACACCTGACCCATCCCGCCTGCCCCCAGGCGCTTGATAATCCGGCAGCCACCCAATATCTGCCCCTCCAGTCCCGCCATAGAAGCCTCCTCCCGGCGCTCTCCTTCGAGAACACCAACGTTCCTGCCCATGCAGCAAAACCAGTATTCGTCGCCGCAAGTATAACATGCCGATGGCCGCCTGGTCGAATCGGGTCATCACTCCCCACTTCCATTATAGACCTGCTGGAAAGCCCCCCATCCCACTTGATAGATTTTTCTTTTTGCTTGCTGCTTCTTCTATTATAGTAATTTATATAACTATATAAATACATAGTAGTAGTAGGGCTGTGGATAATGGGGATAACTTTGTAATTGGATCACTCCCCAATTTAGGCGACCCGCCTTCAGCCTGCCTTGATAGCTTACGAGCAAGCTGGTGGATACCTCCAAAGTTATCCCCAACCAGCCCCAAAATCTGTGGATAAACCTGTGGATAACTGTACTCCCACTCACATCCCCTGCAAAAGTTATCCACAATTTCTCAACCCCATTGGGGATAAACTGCCACTTTATCCCCAGGTTATCCCCAAAGTTACCAACACTCAGCCGTAAGACCAAAAAAAGTTATCCACATATCCACACAAGCAAACGGCGAAAGCCAAAGTTATCCACACCACATCGAGTTATCCACATTTTCTCCACACACTTATCCCCAAAGTTATCCACACAACCGTCCAGGCATGCGAAAAGTTATCCACATATCCACACAGGCAGGCAGTAATGAGCAGAGTTATCCAAGTTATCCACATTTTCTCCACACACTTATCCCCAAAGTTATCCACACAAACAACCGGTGAATGTTGAAAGTTATCCACATATCCACACAGGCAGGCAGTAATGAGCAGAGTTATCCAAGTTATCCACATTTTCTCCACACACTTATCCCCAAAGTTATCCACACAAACGAACAGTAAAACCTGCCGCGCACCCAAACTCAGCAGTAAGACCAGTGGCAATCATCCAGGGACTCAATATCTTGTGGTCAAAACTCCCTTATCCACAATCTGTAGGGGTTATCCACAAAGTTATCCACAATTAGCTTGCTTTTCGGTTGAGATTTCGCCCTTTTCGGTGGAGAAAACGCAACCCGCCTGCTGCCTCCTCGCCTGCCTGTAATAACACTCGCCCGCTTCCAGGCGCTGCGGCCAGAGAAGCGGGCGACAGAATAGAAGCCTCCCTAATTATTCGGACACACGTTCGTCCCGACTTCAGCCGCAATCGCCTTCAGAGGCGTCGGCCCGAAGTCCCGCGAGTCCCGGCTTTCCGGGCGGTTATCGCCCATCAGAAAATACTGATCGGCTGCCAGCGTCACTTCCTGCGGCTGCTGCGTGCCGCGATGCAGCACAAACGGCTCGGTGAGCAGCGTCCCGTTAATGAACGTCTGCGTCTCGCTCAGCCGCACCGTCTCGCCGGGCAGGCCAATGACGCGCAGCGCCTCCTGCTGGCCGCTGTTGGGCGGCTCCTGCGCAATCACAATCTGGCCGCGCTTTGGTTTGGCCGAAGCATACGCCTGCGTATCAATCACCACAAGCTGCCCCTCGTTATACGTCGGCTCCATCGCAGCGTTCGGGATCGTAAAGCTCTGGCACGCCGCCGGGCCAGTCAGATTGCACCCCCCCAGCGCGCTCAGCGCCAGCAAAACAAGCAGGCAGACGATGAACCTATGACGCCCGCTCATCAGACCTTGCTGACCTCTCTCAGCACCCCATCCAGCAGACCAAGCCCCTCGTCAATCTCAGCGCGGCTCAGGATCAGCGGCGGAATCATGCGGAGCGTCGTGTTTCCAACGTTATTGAGCAGCAGGCCACGCTCCAGAGCAGCCTTCACAATGGCCGGAGCCAGATCGCCCTGCACGTCCAGCGCGTTCATCAGGCCAATCGCCCGCACCTCCGTGATAAAGGGATAGGTTTCCTTGAGCGCCAGCAGCCTGCCCTTCAGATAGTCACCCTGCGCCGCCGCATTCTCCACCAGATGAAACTCATCAATGGCCCGAATCGTCGCCACCCCCGCCGCGCTCGCCAGCGGATTCCCCCCAAACGTCGTGCCGTGATCCCCCGGCCCAAACAGATCGGCTCGCGGCGCGGCCAGCATCGCTCCAATCGGCACGCCGCCCGCCAGGCCCTTTGCCATCGTCACAATATCGGGCTGAATGCCGTAATGCTCCCAGCTAAAGAACTTGCCCGTTCGGCCCATCCCCGCCTGCACCTCATCGGCAATCATCACCAGATTCTGCTCGTCGCACCACGCGCGCACCCCTTGCAGATAGCCCGTATCGGCGGGGAAAATGCCGCCCTCGCCCTGCACCGGCTCGATCAGCACCCCAACCGTCTTCGCGCTCGTCGCCGCCTTCAGCGCATCCAGATCGTTGAAATCAACCTGCTTGAAGCCATCCGCCAGCGGAACCCACGTCTCCTGATATTTCGCCTGCCCCGTCGCCGAAGTCGTCGCCAGCGTGCGCCCGTGAAAGCTGCGGTTCATGCTGATGATCTCATACGCCCCGTTGCGATGCAGCCGCCCAAACTTACGCGCCAGCTTGATCGCCCCCTCGTTGGCCTCCGCGCCGCTGTTAGAAAAGAACGCCCGCATCCCGCCGCTCTTGTGATACAGCAGTTCCGCCAGTTCCACCTGGCGCGTATTCACATACAGGTTCGAGACATGAATCAATTGTTTCGCCTGGTCGCACACCGCGTTGACCACCGCCGGGTGACAGTGGCCCAGGATATTCACCGCGATGCCCGCCACAAAATCAAGATAGGAGCGTCCGTCGGCGTCCCAGACGCGCGCGCCCTCGCCGCGCACAAAAGCCACCGGCTGGCGCGTAAACGTCCCCTGATAATACTGCTTTTCCAGCGCAAACCAATCGCGCTGCTCCGTCTGTGGTTTCGTGGGTGTTGCCATAACACATCTTTCTCTTTCTGCACAACATAGAGAAGCGGCGGCGCCGTTGTCGCCCATCTCTCTCAGCCCATTGTACACCTGCTGGCGCTCCACCCGCAACCCGCCCCGGCGGCCACTTGTAGCGCCGCCTCTCTTCGGGAAGGGCTTCGCCAGAGCCGCTTGACCGCCCCTTTGGGGAGCGGCCCTTGCGGGAACCAGGTTCCCGCATTCTCCCTCGCTGCGCTCGGTCGCGGGCCACTGCTGGGCGCGGCCATGCTCGCTCGGCTGCGCCTCGCTCGCGCGTCCCTTCCTGGCGGCGCAACCGCTGCCTTACCACAGACGCCGCCCTTCCAGGCGCACGCCACTTGTAGCGCCGCCTTCCAGGCGGCTCACCGCCGCGCCCGCGCGCCCGCCGCCCCTTCGGGAAGAGACAACGGCGCTGCAAGTAACACGTCTCGCCTGCCAACACCGCATGTGTGGCGGAACCACTTCTTCACCAGGCTTGACTTCTGCGCAATCAGCCGGTATACTCTACTCAGCATCCCCAACCAACCGCGCCGCGCACCTTCACAACTCAACGAACCGACGTAGCGCCGCCAGCACGATTGACTGGCAGCGCCACTCACCCCACTCCTGAACAAAGGCAGGGCATGGGGCTGGGAGCATTCTATCACTCGATAGAGTTTACCCTCTCAGCGGCCATCTCCTGACCACCCAGGCGAACAGCCTATCGCCTGGCCCGCGTATCAGGGGGATGGCCGTTGCGCTTCCAACGCCGCCTGCGCGAGATCACTGGGAAACTCGCAGAGAGTGCAAAGGGGGTTGCATAACGCAGGCCCCTTTGCCAAAGGGGTTGGTGTTATACCAACCCCTTTAGCAAAGGGGTTGGTATAACACCAACCCCTTTCGTTGGAAGTCGTTGATAGCATACTGGAAGGAGCAAACCATGTCTGACATTTTGCTAGCCCAGGTATCACTCCCTGGATGTATTTATCCCATGCAGGCAGTCCAATTGCCCGATGGAAGCAGGGGGGCAACAGTGCGCTCTATCTGCCTGGCTCTTTCGCTCGATTACCCTGGACAATATCAACGCATTCGCCGCACTCCCAGCCTCATGGAAGCCCTTCATACGATCACCTTAGATACCACTGGCGGACCCCAAGAGGCTGACGTACTGCCAGGCTGGTGCATTACTATCTGGCTAGCTGGGATACAACTCAAACGTCTTCCCGCTTCAAAGCGAGCATTGATACGTTTCGTGCAACAAAAAGTTGTCCTGCTTATAGAGAACGCCTTTACCAGCCGTAAGGCTGCCCCATCTGCCCCTGCCTCTGAACCACCTCCAGGTGTCGTGAACCAGATTAGAGAAGGGTTTTCACTGCTTACCGAGAGCTTCATCAGACTAGCAACTGAACACCAAGACCTCGAAGAGCGCGTCACCACGCTGGAAGGCGGGCCAGCACGGCACGCCATGATCGCCTTCTCTCCGCAGCGCCTGGCGCATCTCTATCTACTGGCGCGCCAGCTACGCGCCAGCCAGGGCCTGCCCATCGGTGAAACGCTGGCCGGGCTGGCCGACCACTTCGAGGTGGAGGACATTTCCGACCTGCCCGATAGCGCCTGGCCTGCCGTCCTCACCTGGTTCGACAGTCTGCGCTAGCATAGCAACCCGCCCCGTCCCGTCGCCGTCCCTTGCGGGGCGCGTGTACCGCTGCCGTCCCTGGCGGCGCTACAGGTGGCTATGCCCCACACTTCTGCTCATCCGCGCAGCCCACGATCAGGGCATACCAGAGTATATCGCCAGTGGCGCGCAGTTTATATGATTCTATATGAGTGGCTGAAGGATACTGTATTTTGATGAGCTTTGCCCGCCCATCGCATGGGGGCATGCTGATCGTTCCAATGTCAGGCTCAAACTGAATGGAACTGCGGCCTGGCCCAAAACAGCCAAACACGATCCCCCATGTTTTCGCCTCAAGCGGCTGCCCAGTACCATCCAGGAATATTGGCACGCCATAAGCTTCGACGTTACCTCTGCCAGCATCGCCGATGCCTTCAAGCCATTCTGGGCCTGGCTTGGTAGGCTGTATCACGGCTTGCGCCACTTGCAGCGCCCAGTGCGTATCGCTGCTGGCGATTACCTGGAGGGTAACGATCTGAAAGGTCAAAAAATCAAAGTGGACATCTTGCGGGGAAAGCAGCGCGCTAGAATCAGATGTACATGGCCCTCCACCAAAATCACCGGATAGTTGCCCGACAGCGAGGATTCTCACGCTGTCGCTTCCTGTACAGGTAAAGGAGGTTCCCCACAGATAGGGGAGAGTGAGGTCTGGCGTAGTAAATGTCTTGCTCCCTACCCCGCTGAACACCGCGATCTCTGCCCAGCCAGATCGAAGTGTAAATGTGCTTCCCTGGCCCCGATTCAGTAACACAGCCACCAGCGAGCCAACCAGCGCCGTCAGCAGCAGCGCCGCCGCGATGGCGCTCAGCCCCTGGGGCCAGATTCTCCGCCTGGCGGGCGCCAGCGGCCCTGGCGCCCGCGCGCTCGTGGCTTCTGGCAGCGAGCGCAGTTGGCTGCCTGCGCCATCGTAAACGCCATCGGCCTCTCCCTGAACCTCTGGCCCTGTCGCAATGTCAGCCGCCAGCGGGGCCAGCGGCGGCAGCGCCGGGCGCGGCAGCGCGCGCAGGCGCGTCATCAGCATCCGATAATCGGCATACGTGGCCGCGCAGCCGGGGCATGCAGCAAGGTGCGTCTTCAGCGCCGCGTATTCCTCTGGCGCAAGGTCTGCTGGCTTCAGGGCAAGCTTTTCCGCCCACTCCATACAAGGTAACAGGTTAGTCATGGCTCTTGCCCTTTCTTGTGGGATGCTCTTGCTCGGCTGCCAGCCGCAGATACGTCTGGCGCAGTTCCGCCAGCCCACGACTCACATAGTTGCTCACTGAGGACGCCTTGATGCCCAATCGCTCGGCAATCTGCGGCTGTGGCAGGTCTTCCACCACGTATAAGATCAGGCATGCCCGATACATCACCGAAACACGCGCCAGTGCTTGCTTGAGCAGTTCAGACTCCTCCACCTGCTGCTCCGGTCCAGCTTTGCTCATCGTCTCCGTCCCCCCGCGCGCCGCGTACTCCTCCCAGGGCAGCCAGTGGATGAGCCGCGCGCGGCGCTGAAAGTCACGCGCCATATTCGTGGCGATGCGATAGAGCCAGCTCAGAAAGCGCGCGTCATCGCGCAAGCCTGACAACCCCTGCCAGGCTTTCAGAAACGTCTCCTGGGTCAGTTCGTGGCTCACCTCATCGTTGCCCACCATCCGAACCAGAAACAGCCCGATGCGCTCGTAATAGCGTTGGCACAACTCGTCAAAGGCCCGCGAGTCTCCCCGGCGCGCCTGCGCGACCAGTTCGCTGTCCGTGGGCAATCTGTTGGCCTCCGGTGACATTGGGTCTTGCGCCGAGCGCGACATCAGCGGCTCCTCGTCAGGCTTCTTTCTTCTCTGTCATAGAGACGAAGGAGGCCGCTGCATTCTGGCAGCACCCGCGTGCAGAACAGAGACGCCAAAGGGCTAGCGCCAGCCCTGGCCCACTTCCTGCAAGACCAGCGGGTAGCAGTTGGTCAAGCGACAAGGAGATGCGCCATGCAATGCAAAGAAAGGCTGGAGGACTACCTCCACAAGCAGCAGGTTCCCTTCCAGGTGCAGCAGCACCCAAGAGTCTTCACCGCTCAGGATGTCGCTGCCACCGAGCATATCCCTGGGAAACTCGTCGCCAAAGTCGTCATCGTCTTCGCCGATAACAAGATGATCATGCTGGCCTTGCCCGCCCCCTACCGCGTCAATTTCGCCCACCTCAGCCAGTCCCTGGGGGCCAGCAACGTCCGTCTGGCCGATGAAATAGAACTCGGCGCGGCCTTCCCCGATTGCGAGGTCGGCGCCATGCCCCCCTTCGGCAACCTGTATAACCTGCCTGTCTACGTCGAAAAGCGCCTGGCCGAAGACGACACCATCGTCTTCCCCCTTGGCACACACACCGAAACCATGCGCCTCAAATACACCGACTTCGAGCGGCTGGTCAACCCCACCCTGGCCGAGTTTGCCCACCCCGCTCAGGAAGCCCTCCGCTAGCCTGCTCATACCCCCGCCAGAGACGGCGGCCAGCCGCCTGTAGCGCCGCCGTCCCTGGCGGCTAGCCGCTGCGCCTGGGCGAACGTCTGCCCTGGAAGGCGAGCGTTCCGGTAGCCCGACGATGAGCCGCCTGGAAGGCAGCGGTACCAGTGGCCGCCAGGGACGGCGGCCCCTTGCCTGTAGCGCCGCCGTCTCGGCGGCTGGACGCTGGCCTGCTGGCGTCGTTCGCACTGGAGGGCGCACGCTCGCCCAGGCGCAGCGGTGGCCGCCCTTCCAGGCGCACGCCACTTGTAGCGCCGCCTTCCAGGCGGCCCACCGCTGCGCCAGCGCGCACGCCGTTCCTCTGAACGGAACGCCGCGCTTACCTGGGCGGGGAGCCTGTACCGCCGCCGTCCCTGGCGGCGCACCGCTGCGCCAACATCATCGCTGGCTTTCGCCTTGAACGCTGCATATCTCTCGGCCCCCACCACTAGCATATTGGTACTGTCTTTGCTGATAGAGATTGACGGCTTGCCATCGCACAGGCTATACACTCAAGAGGTGGGTGAGACGTTTTGTGTGGATGTGGGGTCTTGCATAGAGAAGGGTTTTTCCTGACATGCTCCAATCCTCCCTTCAGTCGCCCGGATCACCGCTTGCTTTGACCAATCGCGCAGGATCACGCCTGAGCGATTGGCGCGGCCCCACGCCATCCCCGCTTGCCAGTCTGCTCGCCAGACTCTGGCGACCCCTCCTCTGGTTCTGGCTCACCCTGCTCTCAAGCTGGCTGGCGTCCAGTTTTGTCACCCTCCTCCTCACCGCAGGCCAGCGTGGCACGCCGCAGCTAGCGATCATTCAGCTTGCCCTCGCTCAGCCCTGGCTGCTCGCCTCGGTCCTGGGGCTGATCGCCCTGCTCACCCCCACCGCATACCTGGCGCATCGCGCCCAGCAGCCAGGCTCGCCCTATCGCCCCCGCCGCATCGAAACCCTGGCTGCCCGCGCCGCGCAGGTCATCCCAGGCTATCTCCAGCAGTTCTATCTCTATCGTGTCGCCGACGCCGAAGCCCGCGAAGCCTTGCGCGCCGCCGCTCGCCGGACCAGCGACCAGGAACCCTTTGGTATCTGTGTCCTGGGTCCGGCCATGATGGGCAAAACCCGCCTCTCCTGGGAGGCCATGCAGGCCGAACTCGCCGACTGGACGCTGGTGCGCTGGCCCTACGAAGGCCCGCTCCCTTTTGATGTCGCCTCCCTGCGCGGTGAGCGCGTCATCTTCTGGCTCGATGACCTGGCAAAATACGCTCACCTCAGCCTCGCCCCCACCCTGAACGACCTGCCCCGCCGTCTGCGCGCGGCTGGCGTACCGTTTGTGGTCGTCGCCACCTGCCGCGATGGCGAAGAAGCCAGGCGAGCCGCCACACATCTTAGCCCCTTGCTGGCGCACCTCGTACCCATTCGTCCGGCAGAAATTGGCGAAAATGAGATAGCCTGGCACGCCGCCGCCCTCCAATATCACGGCATCAAGCTGCGCACCGACCAATTCAACGGCGCCCCTGGTTCGGTCATACTGGAGGCCGCCCGCATGGCCTCTGAACGCTACCCCGCGCTCTCCAAAAACGCTCAGCGTATCTTGCGCGCCATGAAGCTCCTGCGCTCCGCTGGCGTCTACAGCTATCCTGAATCGCGCCTGCGCGCAACCGTAGAGGATGTCTTCCGCCTGGAGCCGCGCGAGTGGCGGCGCGCCCGCAATGCCCTCGTGCGCGCGGGCTTCATCTACCTGGAGCCTGCCCCCTCCGGCAAAGGCTCTACCCTGGCCCCCGTCGCCGATGTCTACCTCGATGAAGCCGTACCCGACTACGCCCCCCTGGGCAACGACATCAGCGATGGCTGGCGCGAACTCGAAAAGAGCCTGACACAACATCACGACGCCGAAGCTCTCAGGAACCTGGGCCTCGCCTTTCTGGAGCGGCGCATCGGCAGCGCCCTCCTCAACAAGCAGCATGCCGAAGCCTGCTTTCGCGCCGCCCTGCACGCCTACCGCCAGCAAAGCGCCCACGCCGCCTGGGCCATCACCCAGAGCCATCTCGCGCTGACCCACTGGCATCAGGCCCAGGCAGCCCAGCCAGCGGAGCGCGGCGTACTATTGGCGCAGGCCGTGACCGCCTATCGTCTATCTCTGCGCGTCGGCCAGTGGGAGAACATCCCTCTCTACTGTGCCATGACCCAGCAGCACCTTGGCGCGGCGCTCAGCCAGCAAGCCACGCTCACCGAAGGGGATGAGCGCCTGACCCTCCACGCCCAGGCCGTCGAAGCGTTGTCGGATGCGCACACCCTCTATCAGCGTTCCATGACCTGGGATGCCGCAGCCCGCACACAGGAAGATCTCGGCGTGGCGTTGACCGAACAGGCCCATATCGCCGAAGGCCAGGCCCGCGCCGCGCTGCTCTGCCAGGCAATAGCCGCCTATCGCGCCGCGCAAACGATATATACCCAGGAAGCGCCTCGCGCCAACTGGGCGCGCGTCCAGAACAATCTTGGTATCGCCCTCATGCAGCAGGCCGAACTGGCCGAAGGCGAAGCCCGCGCCGCCCTCTTGTGCGAAGCCCGCGCCGCCCATGAAGCCGCCTTGGAAGTCTACACCCCCGCAGGCACGCCGAGGGGCTGGGCCAGCGCGCAGAGCAACCTCGGCAACGTCTGCCGCCATCAGGCCGAATGCGCCGACGACACCGAAAGAGCCGCCCTGCTGGCGCAGGCCGTCGCTGCCTATCGCCTGGCCCTCAAAGTCTCCACCCGCCAGGACACCCCCGAAGCCTGGGCCATGACCCAGAACAACCTCGGCAACGCCCTCAGCGACCAGGCCGAACTCGCCCAGGGAAGCGCGCGGCTCACCCTGCTCAGCCAGGCCGCCTCCGCGCATCAAGCCGCGCTCACCGTCTATACGCGAACCTATCTCCCCGTAGAATGGGCGGGTACACACCTCAATCTGGCCCAGGTCTACTTCGCTCGCGCCCTCGTCCTCAAAGGCACGCATAAAGTCAAACGCCAGACGTTCAGCAGAGCACAGGACGCCATCATCGAGGCGCTCTCCGTCTTCAGCCCCGACACCGCCCCCACCTACCACGAAGCAGCCATCCAACTCTACGACGACATCGAGGAGCAATTGGCAGGCGGTGCCCTTTAGAGTCGGTTGGTGAGTTTGTTATACTCCTGGTGAGTACCTACCCAAAACCAGTTCATTGTATCGCCCTCCAGAAAGCCTACCGCGCGGTAGTGGTTTCCGATGCGTGCAGAGTAGAGGCTGGGGTCAGAGGGACTAATACGTTTGATTCGTAGGCTGCTGTGGCGAGGATTCTCTTTGAAAAGCCGATAGGCAGCGCGAGTCTGACGCTGGGCGTCAGCAGGCAGTACACGAAAAAGTTTTAGGAAATCCTCGGTGATACTGGATTTCAAGGAATCTCATCCAGGTCATAGATGTTGCCTGCTGCGACCTGCTCTTGCGCCCTTGCCTTCAGCTTTGCCAGCAGCGCCTGAGATTCTGGAGTGCTAACCATTGCCTCCCACTCGCGCTCTTCCTCAAGCTCCTTGAGAATATCTTTAATCCGTACAGCTACCTCATCCTGTAGCGCAGGGTCAAGCTGCTGTATCTCTTCCATGATCTGCCTGAGAGCTTCAGTCATAGTTTTCCTCCTCCCTGTGTATGCTACTCCATTCAAGTATACCGCATGAAATGGCATCGTGTGACGCCGCCAGTGGTCAGGATTGACCCTATCTCTCACTCCGACGCAAATTCGGTAATCGCCCCCGCAATCAGCCCCACAACCAACCCGATCACCATCGCCAGCACCGTCAGAATCAAAACGCCCACTATATCCCCAATAATCTCGCCAATCGCCTGCCCAATCGCCTGCCCAAAATCTGTAGACTGCGAGCTTGATGATCTCGTGGGGGAACGGCTTGCCAGCCAGATAAAGCCAATGGTGAGGCCAGGCGCTACCCCCCCAAGCAACCCGATGCCCCCCTTAACAAACGCGCGGATCGTGCGAACGAAGTTGAGCGGCCCCTGCCGCCTGGCGCTCCTGGCGCGCTTTTCTACCCAGCCCAGGCCAATGGAAAGCGCGCCGCACAGCAGCGCCCCGTTCGCTCCGGCCAGTGTTGCAGGTCCGACACCACTCTTGCCGAAAAACGCCAGCCCCAACAGCAACCCCAGCGTAGCCGCGAAGATAGCCCGTGTCACCTGCATCATCGTGCTTGCCAGGGGCGATGCCCCTTGCCTGGCCTTCTCTTCCAGAACAGCAAGGCCAAACCCGCTCGCCCCACCCAGCACCGCCCCTGCAACGCCTGCGGCCAGGGACTCTCCTCCTGTCAGCGAAGCCCCAATGATCAGCCCAACGCCTTCCCCCCCAAGCACCCGCAGCGTCCCCATCGTCCCGGCGGCCACGCGCCGCGCCCGGCCCTTGCGCTGTGTTGGCTTCGGCGGCGCCAATACCCCTGGCTGCCCGCCGGGCGGCATCTGAACAGGCGCCCGTCCCGGCTCAGCCTGTGGAGCAATAAAGGGCGGAAACTGCGTCGTCGTTTGCTGCGGCGGCAGATCGAACAGCATCCCATCCGGCGAACGCAGATACAAAACCGGCGTCCCCCATTCCAGCGTATTCTGAATGCTCAGGCTAATCGCCGTGCGCGCCACCGTCAGCGCCTCATCCACCGGCTTGCCCGCCGCCAGCGTATCGTACAGCGTGCGCGTCAGTTCGATAGCCGCCTGATCCGTAATCTCTTCCTGCATTGCCACCACCGCCGGAATCCCCCGCCGCGCCAGCATCGCCGCCGTACTGGAGAAAATATCGCGCTTGCCGCCCCGCGCGCCCTCGCAGGCGTTCAGAACCACCAGCCGCAGCGAAGCATGGTCGGCCAGCAGCCGCCCCACCTCCGTCGCCCGCAGCAAATGCGCCTGCCCCTGCTCATTTGCCAGCGCCAGCATCCCCTCATCAATACGAGCGTCGAAGCCCCCATGCCCGCTGAAATGAAAAATATGCCAGGGACCGCCCAGCATCGCCCGTTGCAGATCGCGCCACGTCTGCCCCTCCAGCCACTTCAGCCGCACCAGCCCGCGCGCCTCCAGCGGCTGAAGCGCCGCCTGCATGCGCCTCTGCTCGCGGCCAATATCCAGCGGGTCCAGATTGCCGGGGCTGGCGATCATCCCCAGGATACGCAGCGGCGGCTGCACCCTGAACCGCTGCACAGGCAGCAGCGTATCCAGCGTGCGCACCAGCGGCGTGCTGCGCGACAGACACAGGTACTCTCCCTGCCGCCCATCATACAGATATTCCCACGGCAGCGCCGCCAGTTCCGGCGCCTGAACGTGCAGCTTCACCCGCAGACCCGCCCCCCGCAGACTCGCCGCCTTCAGGCTGCTGTCGTAGCGCGAACGCAGATCGCCGCTAAAAAGCGCCTCGAACAAACGCTGCCCGAAATCCTGCACCGCCGCTTCCTCTGGCGAAGAGATGCGCCGCCGCTGCGGCCCACCAGAGCGCAGCAGCGCAATCTGCAAATCCTTCAAGCGATCCCGCAGCGCCGCCTCATCGAAAGGAAAACTCAGCGTTCCGCGCCCCTCGCCCGCTGGCGAGCGCAGCAGCGCCACCGGATAACTCAGCCCCCTGCCTGGGCCAATTGCCAGCTCAAAATCTAGATATTGCACCGCCTGCCTCCCCTTGCCGTTTGCAGCCTCCTGGCCGATCAACCTGCCTGTACCGCCGCCCTTCCAGGCGGCCACCGCTACGCCTGTACGGGCGGGGAGGCCACTTGTAGCGCCGCCTTCCAGGCGGCCACCGCCGCGCCCGCGCGCATGCCGCCCTCCCATGCCACCGCCGCCCTTCCAGGCGCACGCCACTTGTAGCGCCGCTCTATTGCTACCGCCGCCCTTCCAGGCGCACGCCACTTGTAGCGCCGCTCTATTGCTACCGCCGCCCTTCCAGGCGCACGCCACTTGTAGCGCCGCCATCTTGGCGGCTCACCGCTGCGCCCGCGCGCACGCTCGCCCTCGTCGCAACCCCCGCGTCTATGCCGCCAGGGAGCCTCCGCACGCCGACGTGTCCCACCTCATGTGTAAAACTTCATCAACCGCCTGCCTCTCAACCTGGAGGCGTCACCGTATCCGTCACAGCCAGGCTGCCAGTCTGCCCGGACTCGGAATACTTCACCGAAACTGTATACGTAATCGCTCCGGCTGAGCCTTGCATATCCTGGCACAGCGTACTGATCGGCCTGATCGTCACATTCGCCGTTTGCCCCGCAGGCACAGTTCCCCTCGCCGGACTCGCTGTTGCCCAGATATGCCCCTTTGGATCAGTCTGCGTAATCGCCGCCTGCCAGGTCGCTGAAGCCCCGCCTGAGCGGTTGTCCAGCGTCACTTGCAGCGGAGAAAGCGCAGCAGCGCCAGCGCATATCTGCGAAAAACTGGCTGGCGACACCCGAAAAACGCCTGAAGAGGGCGTAGCAGTAGCAGTAGGGGTCGCCAAAGCAGCCGACGTAGCTGTAGCAGTTGCTACGGCGCCGCCAGAATGGCCCGGCCCCGTAAACAAACTTGTCTGAGTTCCCACCGCCCCCCCAACCACCAGCAGCGCCACCAGCGCCGCCACCGCGATTCTGCCCTGCATCCCACCCCTCCTCCGCACTGGCGGCGGCGCAAAAACCCCTGTTGGCGGCGGCGCTGGTTCCACAACTCTGGCCTGCGCTCGCCGCAGCAGGCGATAGCGCAGCCCGTGCGCCACCCCGCTGCGGAGGCGCGCATCTCCCCCCTGCCTGGTCAGCTTTGTGGGCATATCAGCCAGCCTGGCGGGTTGTTCCAGTACAGAAGTGATGGCCGGATCGCGTTGAGCGATCTCCGGCGGCGCGCTCGTATCGTGAAGCGCCTTCCCTGGCGCTTCCCCCGCCAGCGGGACAATTGGCTGGCCGCAGCGCCCGCAAAAGCGCGCCGAAGCCGGAAGACGTTCGTTGCAATGCGGGCAGCGCCGCGTCAGCGCCCCCTTCTCCCCTGGCGCTGGCGTCAGCGTAATATCGTCGTCTGTGGGCGGCTGCACCCGCCCGCATGCTCGACAGATCAGCGTGGCAGGGTCCAACTCCCCCTGGCAAAAGGCACAGCGCCGCATGCGTCCCTCCCTCCCGCGTGCTCTCCACCGCATGCCCATCAGAGATTCTGTTATTAGAAGACGATTGGCCCGGCCAAATTAGCGCATCCGCCTTCACAAACCAAGCTCCCTGGCTTTTCGATGCGCTTCCTGCGCCTCAGCCGTTCTGCCCAGATGCCTGAGCGCGTTGCCCTTGTTGCGCCAGCCAAACCCATCCTTTGGATTGCAGACTATCGCCTGCTCATATGCCTGCAACGCTGCCGCGTAGCTTCCCAACGCCTCCAGCGCCGCGCCCTTGTTGTTATACGCCAGCCCCTCCTTCGGCTGGATCGTAATCACGCTCTCATAGGCCGCCAGCGCCTGCCCGAAAAGCCCCAACTGCATCAGCACATCACCCAGCCCCTGAAGCGCGTAGCCATCCTGGGGGTCTAGCTCAATAGCCTTCTTATAGGCATCTACCGCCTCCTCAGCCCGCTCCAACTCATACAGCACATCCCCCGTATTGCGCCAGGCGACCCCATAGTCAGGCTTCAGCCTGATCGCTTCGTTATACGCCGCCAGCGCCTCGTCTGGCCGCTTCAGGTCCAGCAGCACACAGCCCTTGTTGTTATAGTAGAGCGCGGCGTCGTCAGGGTCGGGCTTCCCCCCCTCCTCCAGCTTGATCGCCTGCTCATAGGCCGCCAGTGCCTCATCAAACCGCTGCATCTCCCGCAAAACGTCACCCCTGGCATGGTGCAGCCAGGACAACCCGGGATAGACCCGAATGCCCTCTTCATACGCCGCCAGCGCCTCTTTATCTCGCCCAAGTTCTCTCAGAATGAGACCTTTCTTATAGTGCGCCGTGTGATCGTTCGGGTCTAGCTCAAGAGATCGCTCATACGCTGCCAGTGCTTCCCCATAGCGCCGGAGCGCGTAGAGCGCCGCCCCTTTCTCGGTATAGCGTTCCGCATCACCAGGATCAAGCTGTATCGCCTGCTCATACGCCGCCAGCGCCTCTTCATACCTCCTCGCGTCATAGGCCGTGTATCCCAGGTCCAGCCACTCCTCCAGCGTTTTTTGCGGCTCCTGCTCCTCCGGCAAGACCAGCCCCGGCCCAATCTGCGTCGCTTCCGGGTCGTCTTCTCTAACCAGCGCCGCTGGCGCAGCCTCGCGCGTAGTGGGCGTGATAGGAGGCGCGGGCGTCGGCGCGGGCTTGAGCCTGCCAGACGGCCTTGTCAGATTGAAGAGCATGCCATCAGGCGCGCGCATATACAGCACCGGCGTCCCCCATTCCAGCGTATTCGTCAGCCCCACACTGATCGCCGTGCGCGCCTCCGAAACCGCCGCGTCCACCGGCAGCCCATCGCTCAACGCTTCATAAAACGCGCGTGTACACTCAATTGCCGCCCGGTCTGTAATCTCTTCTTGCATCGCCAGCACCGCCGGAATGCCCCGCCGCGCCAGCGTCGCCGCGCTGCTGGAAAAAATGTCGCGCTGGCTCCCCTTCCCCCCCTCGCAGGCGTTGAGAATCACGAGCCGCAGCGCCTCGTGATTGGCAAGCATCCGCCCCAGTTCCGTCGCCCGCAGCAGATGCGCCTTGCCCTCCTCGTTTGTCAGCGCGATCACACCCTCATCAGCGTTCGGATCAAAGCCGCCATGCCCGATAAAATGGAACACATGCCAGGGTCCGCCGCGCATCGCCCGCTGCATGTCTCGCCACGTCTGCCCCGGCAGCCACTCCAGCTTCACCAGCCCAGCCGCCTCCAGGTCTTGCAGCGCCCGGCGCATCCGTTCCTGCTCGCGCTCCACATCCAGCGGGTCTAGCTCACTGGGGCTGGCGATCATCGCCAGAATACGCAGCGGCGGCTCGATCAACAGCGGCTGAATCGGTTGGGGAACTTCCAGATAGCGCACCAGCAGCGTGTGGCGCGACAAACAGAGGTAATCGGCCTGGCGCGGATCATACAAATATTCCCAGGGCAGCGCCGCCAGTTCCGGCGCTTGAATGCGCAGCCGCAGCCGCACCCCCATCCCCAGCCTGGCCGCCTCGCGTCGGCTCACATCATAGCAGCTGCGCACATCGTTGCTCAGCAGCGCCTCAAAGAGCTTCTGCCCAAACTCCTGCACCGCCTGCTCCTGTGGCGAAAGCGCCTTGCGGCGCACTCCCCCCGAACGCACCAGCACATTTTGCAGCTTGAGCAAATAGTTTTCCAGCGCCAGTTCATCAAACGGGAAACGCATCAGCGCCCGCGCCTCGCCCGCCGGTGAGCGCAGCACCGCCACCGGATACTCGCGTCCACTGCCAGGGCCAATCTCCAGATCAACATCCAGATATTGCACCGTCTGCCTCCCCCGCCGCTTGCGGCCTGCTGGTCACACCTTCTTGAGCTACAAGCCAGTGTAGCAGAACAGCGCCAGCACGTCAATCGCCCCTCCCACCACAGTTCCACCGCCTATCGGGGGCGCCACTTGTAGCGCCGCCATCCTGGCGGCTCAACGCTGCGCCAGGGCGAGCGTTCGCCCTCCAGGCCACCGTATCGGCAGGCCAACGCTGGCCGCCGGGACGGCGGCGCTACAGGTGGCCCCCGCTTTTTGGCAGAACCCCCCACCACAGTTCCACCGCCTATCAGGGGCGCCACTTGTAGCGCCGCCATCTTGGCGGCTCAACGCTGGCTGCCTGGAAGGTGGCGCTGCGAACGCTAACGTTTCCCCAGAATTTACTGATCTCTGCACAGGTTGCTAAACTCCTTCTGAATCCTAGAAATCGCAGCGTGTTCCAGAGAGCCTGGGCGTCAAAGGGACGCAGAGCTGCGGGAATGCCTCGCGGTCATGATACCAGACCACCACGGCTCCAGTCAAAGCCGCCACTCGCCTGAGATGGTCACCATCCAGGGAGCAAGCTTTCCCCCTCTTTCTGTATCAGGCTCTTGACACAAGCTGCTGTTCTGCTGTACTATATACGTGATACAGAAAGAGGGCAGGCAATGAGCTATTCGATCACTTTTGATGTCGGAACCACGATGGCTTGCCTGACCATTCCCTGGCTTGGTGATGGGCTCTTTCTCCTGCTTTGGGGGTGGCATCTGCGCCGTCGGGCTTTCACCCGGCTTCCTCGCCCGCCCCGACCAAGTGATCAGCTCTGGTGGGGGCGGCTGGGGAAGTGGGGGGCGCTCAGCCCTGCTGGCGCAGGGTGGGAGGTTTTGCAAGCGTTTACCCGGAGCTTTGATCTGCTTCTCTCATCGTTCCTGTTGGGACTAGGGCTGGTTATGCTCCTACTGCTTTTTGGAGCTGGCATCCTTGCCCTGGCGGCGGGAACCCTGGTGAGCCTGACCGCGCTGACCTCAGGGCAGTTGAGCGGCGTGATCCCTTACCTAAGCCTCTTGATTGGTGGTGGCGTGGGCTTAGCGGATGGGTTCTGGCAACTCCGAAACAGCAGCGCCAGGCGCGTGACCTATGGCGACCTCCAGCCGCGTCGGCTCGCTGATTATCGCTCAGGTGCGTTCCGCTGGCTCATGCTGGCCTTGCTCGCTCTGGTGATCGTCGAGACCAGCGTGCTTGGACCCCATATTGGGCCAGTGGTTCCCATTCGTCTCGGGCACTGGAGGTTCCTCCCGCTCCCCACCAGTTTCTGGATCCTGGGAATCCTCCCAGCGACCATGTTCCTCCTGCTGGTGGGAGGTGAAGTCCTCATGGCGTACATCGTCAGGCTTCCACGGCTGCTGGTCACGTCCGACCCCCAGACTGCCCAGCGCGCTGACAATTTCCTCCGCGCGCTCTCCATTGGCCTGGTGCAGGCGACGCTGCTGATCAGTCTAGGCTATTTGGGGGAGAATCAAGATGGGATGCTGGATGCTGGTCTTTGGCAGCAGCACTTCTGGCAGATGGGTGGCCCCCAGCCCTATCTGCCCCTCGCTGAGGTTGTAAGCCTCTTGGCATGGGTCAGCATCTCCTTGGGGTTTGTCCTTCCAGTGTGTGCTGGCCGGATTGGTGGCCGCCTTGGTGGGTGGCCCTGGCAGAAGATGCGCGTCACATGAGTACGCCTATCCTCGTGCTCGACCCCATCAGCTCCGTCCCGCCCTATGAGCAAATCGGGTCGCAGATTCGGTTGCAAATCGCCACCGGCCACCTGCTGCCGGGGGCGATGCTGCCATCGGTGCGTCAGTTGGCGCATGACCTGGGCGTGGCCCCCAATACCGTCGTTCGTGCCTACAGCGAGCTGGAAAACGAAGGCTGGGTGACTACCACGGCCCGGCGGGGCGTGTTCATCGCTTCCCCCTCGCCCACGCAAGTAGCCAAGGTGCGAGCGCAGCAGTTCGAGCAGGCGGTCATACAGCTGCTGGTGACCGCCCATCAGATGGGAGTCACCCCAGTCCAGATTCATGCAGAGATTGATCGGCTCCTCAACGCCTTTCCACCCCTCGACAGCCGCAGGTAAGCCGGTGAGGTAGGGCAGCATGAACCAGCAAGCAACACAACATTATATCGTAGAGCTTAGAGAAGGGAAGAGCAGCAGATGAGCCACTTTATACCCCAGGATGCCGGGTTCGAGGCCCGCGTGCGCACCAGCTTCACGCGCCAGCAGGTCATGATCACCCTGGGCGCGACCATGACCCACGTCGCGCCTGGCGAAATTGAGATACAACTGCCCTTTCGCCCCGACCTCACCCAGCAGAATGGCTTCCTCCACGCGGGCATCATCACCACCATCGTTGACAGCGCCTGTGGCTACGCCGCCTTCAGCCTCATGCCTGCCGACGTGGGCGTCCTGACCGTCGAGTACAAAGTCAACTTCCTCGCCCCCGCCCAGGGCGCGTTCTTTGCCGCGCGTGGCCGCGTCACCAGACCCGGACGCACCATCACCGTCTGCTCTGGCGAGGTCGTTGCCGTGCAGGAAGGCCACGAATTGCTTATAGCCACCATGCTCGCCACCATGATGGCCGTCCGTGACCGCCCCAACGCCGCCGAATAGCCGCCGCCCGGCCAGCGGTTCACCCTCACTTTTTGTTCTTCGGATTATACGGCGCGATCAGGTCTTCAATCTCTTTCAGCGTCGCCTGCCGCTCTTCCTGCGAAAGATTCTTATCCCCCAGCTTCTTCGTCAGATAATCATACTGCGCCTTCACGTGCGGCGGCAGTTCCTCAATCCACGCAAACTCCCCCGACTTCTTCACCTCATCGGCATAGCTCTTGCCCCGCCGCAAAAAAACCGCGATCTCCTCTTTCGTCAGCTTCCCCAGGTCTTTCCCCTCATCGAAAATCAGGAACAGACTCCAGCCGATAGCCTCCGTCAGCCCGAACGTAATCGTCGCGTTCGTCAGCGAACCAAACAGCGGGATAAAGCTAAAGACCCCCTTCAGCACAATCATCCCCAACTCCCGCCCGATCACCAGCGTCACAAACCCCATAATCGCCGACTCATCCAGCTTGCGATTGAACACATTGCCCAGCGCAAAAGCCATCGCCACCGTGATAATCGTCCCCCCCGCCGTATCCGTCACCACCGACACCCCCGGCAAAATCGCCGACGCTCCCGACCACGTAGCCGCCGCAATCGCGCTGCTGTGAATAATAATGTGGGCGCTCGTCTTCTGGGCATCACTTGCCATAACTCACCTTCCTTTCGCTGCCGACCATCCGTACTGTGTATTGTTATCTGCCTTCACCCTTGACTTCTACCCAATCAGCCGGTATACTCTACTCAGCATTCCCAACCAACCGCGCCGCGCACCTTGACAACTCAACTATACCACGTAGCGCCGCCAGTACCAATCGCTGGCAGCGCCACTCACCCCACTCCTGACCAACGCCGGGCATGGGGCTGGGAGCATTCTATCACCCGATAGAGTTTCCCCCTCTCAGCGGCCATCTCCTGAGCACCCAGGCGAACAGCCTATCGCCTGGCCCGCGCGCATCAGGGGATGGCCGTTTCACTTCCAGCGCCGCCTGCGCGAGATCACACTAAGGAGGCAGAGAACATGTCTGAGTCTGGCTGATCCTTTTACTCCAAGGGGATACCGTTATGACCATAGGTCATGGTCATAACGACCACAGGTCATGGTTATAATGACCATGACCCAAGATTTTTATCGTATAACAGTGGGGTGTTTATGATGAACCTGACGCTCATCCCGGTTCGCATTGGGGCGACGATTCCGCCAATTGATGTTCTACAACTTCCTGATGGACGGCTGGGGGCCACACTGCGCTCCTTATGTCGGATTCTAGACATCGATTTTAGCAGCCAGCTTGCTCGTGTGAGAAGGCATCCCAAGCTTTCTCAGGCTCTAGTCTTAGTGCCAATGCCGTTTGGAAGTACCACTATAGAAATGCACGTCTTACTCCATTGGGCGATTCCTATCTGGGCTGCTGGTCTGCAAGTTTCTCGGTTGCCGGAGGCAAAACAACCAGTATCGTTGGCATTGCAGCAAAAGGCTGTTGACCTGATTGAACGAGCCTTTGCCGAGCGAGCGGCCAATGCGAATGTCCCGCCTCCTCCCAGCCAGGCTTCAGCGCCTCAATCCGTCTGGCAGGAAGGGCATGCCTTCCTGCATCACCTGGAAAGTGAGTTTGAGGTGCTGCGCCGCCAGCCGCATGCAGACCAGCAGGAGGTAGGCGCCCGTCTGGCGGCAGTGGAAGAGACCCAGCAACACCTCGAAGAGCGCGTCACCACGCTGGAAGGCGGGCCAGCGCGGCCCATTGTGGCCTATTCTGGGCAGCGGCTAAAGCAAATCTACCTGCTGGCGCGCCAGCTGCGCGCCAGCCAGGGCCTGCCCATCGGTGAAACGCTGGCCGGGCTGGCCGACCACTTCGAGGTCGAGGACGTTTCCGACCTGCCCGAAAGCGCCTGGCCTGCCGTCCTCGACTGGTTCGACAGTCTGCAATAGGATGCTAAGCCAGCATCCACCCGTACCGCCGTCGTCCCGACGGCCCACCGCTCGAAAGCCGCGAAGGCTGGCGCTACGCGCCAACGCCGCCTGCGCGTACCGCCGTCGTCCCGACGGCCCACCGCCGCGCCCGCGCCAACGCCGCCCTTCCAGGCAAACGCCGCGCCGCCGCGGGTGGGGAGTCCCTGTAGAGGGACTTGGTGGCGCAGCCCCTAGCCGCGGTTTTTAACCACCAGGGTGGGGGCGTCCCTCGCCCGCCGATATGTCCTGATTGAATGGGAAAACATCATCAACCGCCAGCCTGCCCCCAGCCCTCACAGCGGTGGGCGCAGGCGCTGAAACCACGCCCCCAGAAACTGCCCAACCGAGCGCCGCGCCAGAAACAGCGCCCCCAGCGCCCACCAGAACAGAATAATACGGATCAGCGAAAAATTCGCCCCCCCGATCAACAGCAGCAGGCTCCCCAGCGTAATCGAACCTGCCGTCGGCAGGCTGCGCCAGTGGAACGCATAGGCACTCACCAGCAAAATCAACAGCACCACCAGCGCCAGCCAGAGCGTCATCTGCCCGCTCAGCAGCAGATACGCCAGGCTGCCCAGCCCACTCACACCATCCGCCACATTTGCCAGCGTCCCGCTCCCCGTCCCTTCCGCGCCAGAAGCCAGCGCGTGTTGCAGCATCGCGCACGTCCAGATGACCAGCGGCAGCAGCGCCGCGACTCCCAGCGCCTCATTCCCCCAGCGCCAGCCCAGCACCGCCAGCAGCGACCCCAACCCCAGGCGAACGGTCAGCAGCGTCTTTGCCAACTGTTTCTGCACACCAGGCCGCGCGCCGCGCCCTCGGAACCGATATGAGCGCCCCTTCCAGGTCACGCCCGCCCCAAAGATCGCCTGATAGGTAGAATAACAAGTCATCAAAATCGTCATCAGCATCGTCAGCCCGTGTAAAAAAGCCATCCAACGCCGCATATGAAAGCGTTGAGCCAGCAGCCAGCGCGCAAACCAGCCTAGCAGAATCTGGCTCAGCGGCAGCCAGAACCAGGCCGCATCGAAGCGCCGATTCACCAGCCCGGCAGCCAGAAACCCATACGGCGCCAGATACAGCGCGATGCACGCAGAAATCCCTGGCAGCAGGCCAGAGAGCGAATAGTTTATCGCCGCGAACGTCGTTTTTGCCAGCCCGTGCCACGCCTCCACGAAATTATGATAAAAGCGCACCCGCGTCAGCGCCGTCCCATCAATCCACACCACCAGCCCCCCGCGCTGCTTCACCAGCCGCGCCAGCTTCATATCCTCCACAATATCTGTGCGCGTCGCCTCGTGTCCCCCCACCCGCTCATACCACTCGCGCCGGAACAGCAGAAACGGCCCCATCGCCCCCGCCAGCAGCGGATATTTGCGCCCCGCCACCAGACCCATCGGCAGGAACGTCCCAAACGTAATCGGCACCAGCGGCAGCAGCAGCGCCTCGCCAAAGCTCTCTTCAAGCACCAGCGGCATCATCGTCAGCAAATCCGCTTGCTGCTCCTGCGCGAACGCCAGCGCCGTCGAAACCGCCCCCGGAGCGTGAACCGTATCAGCATCCACAAACAGCAGCCAATCGCCACGCGCCTCCCGCGCCAGTCGCGCGCACGCATAGGCTTTGCCGTGCCAGTTCGGCGGCAGCGGCCCCCCTCGCAGCAAGCGCACCGACGGATAGCGCCCCGCCAACTCCTCCACCATCTCCGCCGTCCGGTCCTCGCTCTGGTCGTCCCACACCAGAATCTCCAGGTGGGGATAATCCTGCTGGGCCAGCGACTCCACACAGCGGCCAATCGAACGCTCCTCATTGCGCGCCGGTATCAGCGCCGAAACCAGCGGCCCATCAACCGGCGGCGCCCGCTTCGCAGGTCGGCGGAACAGCCGCAGATTGTTGATCGTGTTGACCAGCATCACAGCCAGAAGAGCCGTAATAACACTCTGATAGATCAGCATACGCGCCTCGACTCCGCTAGATCAGTAGAAACAACTCGTCCCCGCGCTCGTGGCTCTTTCCCTGACACGTTTTCGAGCCGCACATGGGAGCGGCGGGCGCCACCCCCGTCCCCTCCCGCCCCAGCACAGAGGCTGGCGGTACAGGCGGCCACTTGTAGCGCCGCCTTCCAGGCGGCAGGGGGGCCGTGGGGGCCTGTACCGCCGCCGTCCCTGGCGGCGAACGGTGGGGGTCTGGCGCGCCCCAGGAATATGGCCCTGCAAAAAAAACTGTCGGGGAGCGTACCCTAGTGCGCGTTCGCATCCTGCGATGCCGCCTGATCGCTGCCTTCCGCATGATGAAAGCCCGGCTTCCCCCCTCCCTCCCACGGATGCGCCCCCCACACCTGCGTCTCATGCTGGCGATCCAGCAGCTTCTTCACCCCCGCCATCAGCACCATCCCCAGCGCGTAGACCGTCACCACTGGCGACGGCCCCACCACCAGCGGCAGGAAAATCACCCCCAGCGCAGAGACAATCACACTCGGATTGAAATCGCGGAAAAACACATAGGCCAGCCCCAGCAGCGCCAGCCCCCCAAGCGCGGCCAGCGGCGAAAGCCCCAGGATCACCCCCAGCATCGTCGCCAGCCCCTTACCCCCCTGCCCATGCAGAAAAAAGCTAAACTGGTGGCCCAGCACCGCCGCGATCCCCGCCAGCCCGATACCCCAGATCGGCACGCCCAGCGCCAGCCCCCCCAGGTACACCGCCAACCCTTTCAGCATATCCAGCGCAAACGCCAGCACACCCCAGCGAGGCCCAACCACATGCCACACATTGCGGCTGCCCACATTACCCTCGCCTACCTCGCGGATCACCAGGCCAGTGCGCCATTTGGTGATGAAATGCGAGAAAGGGATGGAGCCAAGGAGGTATGCCGCCAGAAGAAGAAACAGAATGCGTATCGTCATCGTCGTACCCCCAGTTAGGAAACTCCTACCCTGGATTTCAGCCGAACGGCTCCCTCATCTCAGGAGCCACAACCACATTCCTCTCTCCTATTATAACACTGGAACCTTACTACCAGACAACCTCAGAAGCAGCGCCCGCCTGTATAGCACGCAACTCCAATGCCAAACAGATCGCCCGCGCCACAATTTCTCAGGCCGCTGCTACACACCTCTCGAAAGCAAACAGCAGCCCTCCGGCCATCTGACCGGAGGGCTGCTGTCGTACCAGACTGGCACGCGGCTGATCTGCTTACTTCACCTCGATCACGCCGCCAGCCTCTTCCAGCCGCGCCTTTAGCTGTGTCGCCTCCTCCTTCGAGACCGCCTCCTTCACCGGCTTGGGCGCGCTATCCACCAGGTCTTTCGCCTCCTTCAGCCCAAGCTGCGTGATCTCCCGCACCACCTTGATCACATTAATCTTCTTCGTCGGATCAGCAATAGAAGCCAGCACCACGTTAAACTCAGTCTGCTCCTCAACGGGCGCCGCCACTTCAGCCGTCCCACCAGCCGCCGGGCCAGCCGCCACCGCCACCGGAGCCGCGCTCACGCCCCACTTCTCTTGCAGCGCCTTCCCCAGCTTCACCAGATCAAGCACGCTCAACTTCTCAATTTCAGCAATGATGTCATCAACAGCCATGAAAATCTACTCCTTCTCTCTCTGAATCTCTCTGAATCTCGCAAACTCTGCGCACATCCCAACGAAACACCAGCGCCGCGCTCACGCCTGCGCGCCGCCCAACTGATCCACACGCGCCTGAAGCACATACGCCAGATCGCGCAGCGGCGCAATAAACACATTCACCAGCGAAGCCGCCGGGCCTTGCAGGCTGCCCACCAACTGCGCCTGAAGCTGCGGGCGTGTCGGCGTCTTCGCCAGCGAATCAACCTGCGCTGGCGAAATCAGCCGATTCTCCAGAATCCCGCCCTTAATCACAATAATCCGCTGCGTGCGCGCGTAATCGCTCACCACCTTGGCAACCGTCACCTCATCGTCATACCCCAGCGCCAGCGTCGTCTGCCCCGCCAGCAGCGGCGTCAGCCCCTCCACCTTCGCCCGCTCCGCCGCAATGCGCAGCAGCGTATTCTTCACCACCTGAAGCTCCGCCTTCGACGCCCCCAGCTTGCGCCGAAAATCCGTAATCTCCGACACCTTCAACCCCTGCGTTTGCAGCAAGACCCCCGCCTTGCTGCGCTGAAGCTTCTCCGCCAGCTCCTCAATCCATTCAGCCTTTGCCTGAGTTGGCATATCCGATTCCACCTCCTTTCTAACAAACATCTCCAGCAAACACCCGCGCCAGCCACAAAAAAACGGGCCATCGAGCGGCCCATCTGCCGAACTCGAAGACCCATCCCGCCGCGCTGCCCAATCTCTAGGAGCAGCCCCAACGCCTGGAGCGCCCTGCCTGGGTAGGCGCGCATCCCATTCGTCGCGGTATGTACTTCGCCTCGGCGGGCCGGACCAACTCCAATTTTTTCAACATCCTCACCGGAGTCGAATACGCTGGTCCTCGATTAAGCACTCCCTATCGAGCGCGCCTGCTGTCTCTGGCGCATCGTTGATTAAGTTGTGAACCTATCGTACCACGCCTGATACCCCCTGTCAAGCGCACAAACGGCCAGCCACTCGTAGCGCCGCCGTCTCGGCGGCCAGCCCGTAGCGCCGCCTTCCAGGCGGCCCACCGCCGCGTATCCACGCGAACGCCCCTTGTAGCGCCGCCTTCCAGGCGGCTACCGCTGCGCCAGGGCGAGCGTTTGCCCTGCGGGCTAGCACACCAGCAGGCCAGCGTTGAGCCGCCAAGATGGCGGCGCTACAAGGGGCAACCCCCGATAGGTGGTGGAACAACCGACCCGCCCCTTGTAGCGCCGCCTCCAGCCGCGATTTCAACCGCCAGGGCGCTCCCGCCAGTCAACCTGCGCCACCTCCCCGCCCACAATCGTCACCACCTCAGCAACATCCCCATCATTCCTCCAGATACGATACGTCCCTTCCCGCAGCGCCAGAAACAGCGCCGCAAACACCGAACCCCCATTCACCCGCCGTTCCAGCACCGCCGTATGCGTCCTGCGTCCATCCTCCCCTTGCGGGCTGACCTCAATCTCCTCGCCATGCAGCCCCGCCCCCGTATAAATAATCAGCGCCCCAACATCCTCCCCAATATCCAGCGCCGCCGCCCCCTTATGCAGGCTGTAATCGCCATGCTCACCATGCTCGCCCATCGCTTGCCCTCCTTTGATACGATAATAACGCTCCCCCACTCCTACCGCTGCGCTTCCAGGCGCTGGCCCCCGCAAGCAAAGCGCGCGCCTGGCAGTTTTACCCGTCCAGGCGCGCGCCCCTTCACCTCTTCCAGCAGCCATCCCCTACGACGACGGCGTATCGTAGCCATCCAGCGGCACACCCAGATACGGGAACGTATCCAGATAGCGCCCGCTCAGATCGGGTTGCTGAATATCCGTCACCAGACTCGCCGCCCCATCCGGCACAAAGCTCGGCTCAACCAGCGGCAGCGTCGCCCCCGCCACTGCCCGAATCTCTATCGTCACCACATCATCAGCCACCCGACGGCCATTCGGGAACCCCGCAATATCGCCGCCCAGCAGCCCCAGATTGTTCGGATTGGACGCTGGTGGAATCGCCATATTCAGCCGCAGCAGGTCCGCCGGAGTCTTGCCCGTAAAATTGCCAGGGAAGCCCGGCGCTACCCCATTCGGAATCCCCGTCATCAGAATCGCCACCAGGTCCGACCGCACCCCCTTGAACGCCGCCAGATTCGGGAACACCCCCGGATACAGCACGGGCAGCAGACCCGCCAACTCTGGACGCTGCACATACTTCAAGAACTGCGCGTCATTCACCGGATGCGTCGCGTTCCAGCGATCCTTCTTGCTCATGGGGATGACGACCTCGTTCACCAGCGGATTCCCCAGCCGCGACACCTGCACCCACGGCCCCGTATCCCAGTCTGGACCATTCCCCGCCTCGCGCATCTTCGCCTTGTGGCGGCTGGCCGACGCAAACACCCCAATCACCGAACGAATATCCTTCGGGTCTGTCGGATCCCAGCCCACGTTCGTAAGCTGATTCTTCGGGATCTGAATGGCAATCGTATGCACATTCACGCCCTTGACCGCATCCACCCCTGCCGTGTTTGGCGGATTCGGAATCAGATGCAGACTCTGGAAAGGCCGCAGCGCCGCCAGATCGAAAACCGACCCCAGGTCCACATAGAAACCCTCGCGCCGCTGCCCCGCAAACACCTTAATCCCATGACCCAGATCGTGAACAGCAGCCTGCGCCAGCGCGCTATAATTGGGCATCGAGCGCACGCCCACATTACACGGCGGGCAGGTCAGATTCTCTCCCAACACCTTCCAACTGCCATCCCCCTCCACCCGCGTCACCGAATAGAACTGGGGCCGATTCCAATGCGTATCACCCAGCGAAAGCACCTGCCCCGTATTGTACAGGAACGTATTCGGGTTGCGGATCTTCGTCTTGAACCGGAACTGAAAGATAATGTTATCTTTCGAGTTCCCATTATTGTCAATATGGATCTGATACAGCACATCATCGCCAAACTCATAGAAATTCGGACCACCCGCCGGACCCTCCAGCGGAATGAAATTGGCGATCAACGTCACCGTATCCGGCCTATCCGGGCTGACAAAAGCGTACACATCCGTATTGTCAGCCACCGGATCTTTAGAAATCTCAGGGGCCTCACGATGAGACGACATGTATGCACCTCACACAAAAGAAACTGAGCTAACTGCCCGCAGCCTCCACTACTTACTGCGCGGCATTCAACAAGCGGTTCGCCAGATCGCTGTCGTGGATAATCACCTGCTTGTCATCCGCCAGCAGCACCATCTCCCCCTTGGAAGCATCCCGCAGGTACAGCGTCAGCGGCCTCTCCAGCGTCGCCGCAAACTTTGCCGCCTTCTGCGCCTGATTCTGGCCGATCACCACAGCCGGTACCCCGACCCCCGCGCCAATCGCCACCGCCCCCGCCGAAGCGCCGATAATAAACTTGCGCCGTGAGACGTTCTTCATTTGCTCTCCTCTCAACATCAGAGCAAAACCGCATACCATCAAAAGCATCGATCCAAAAGCACGAGTCGAATGTACATTCGCTGACCAACTCTAAGTACACCGACCGGATGTGTCTGGATTACAAAAAAACAGACACACCTTCTTATGGAGAGGAGAAAATCAAACGAAAAGGAGAAAATCAAAGAGGAACATCATCCCCGCCGCCCCTGGCGGCCACTTGTAGCGCCGCCTTCCAGGCGGCTCACCGCTGCGCCCGCGCGCCCGCCGCCCTTCCAGGCCAACGCCGCCTGTACCGCCGCCTTCCTGGCGGCTGAAGGCCGCGCCGCCTCCAGGCGCGGCCTTCAGCCGCCAGCCCCCTCCCTGGTGGTCAGACCGAAAAGCGAGCGTTCATCCGCTCGCTCGCCTCTTTCAACTCACCCGCCGCCTCCAGCAGCGCGTAAATCTCCGCCGCCAATTCACGCATCCGCTCACTTTGCGCCTTTTGCGCCGCCCCCGCCGCCTGCATATTCAGCGGCCTCTTCAGCGCCCCCTGTGCCTGCTGCGCCACATCCAGAACCGCCTGCACATACGCCTCAACCGCCTTGGTGGCCGCCAGCATTTCCGGCGCCGCCCGCCGCGCCCGACTCAACACATCATCGGCGCGCCGCTGCACCTCCTCTATAGCCGCCTCGCTCGCCCTGGATGGCGTCTTGCTCGCCTCGCTCCTGTGCTTCCCCCCCGAAACCTCGCTCGGCCTCGTAATGCTCCCAATGCACTCCACCCGCTCCACCTTCAGCCCAATCGAGTTCAGCTCCGCATTCACCTCTCGCACCAGCGCCTTCCCAAAACTATTCTGGTGCATATTCGCCAAATCCTCCTCCAGATCCGCCAGCAGCCGCTCCCCCACCCGCCGCCTCATCACCCCCGCCACCGTATCGCGCACCCGCCGCTCGCGCTTCAACTGACTTTCCAGCGCCACCTCCGCCACCTGCTGCCGAAACTGACTGAAAAACAGCGTCGTCATCTTCTCGTGAATACCCCAGCTAAGAATCATCACCAGCGGAGCCAGCGCCTCCCCATCCCCCGACCTCAGCCCCATCAACGGCATGTGCGCGCTCACCGTCTCCAGCGAAAGAAACCCCCTCAACTGCTCTCTCCCAAACCACACCCACGTCGGGCCTGGCGGCGCAAGCGTTTTCAGCGCCCCATTGGCATACGTCACCAGACCAATCGTATTGTTCGGGATGTCTGCAACCGAAGTCTGCCGAATAATCAACGTCAGAATCAACGCAAACAGCGCAATCGTCGTAAACGTCGGCACACTCATGAGGAAGGTAAACAGCGGCTGATAAATGAAGGAAAGACCCGTATTCAGCAGCGCAAAAACCGCGAAAAAAAACACAAAAACAACCATCACATGCTTCAAGATGGTTGTTGAGGACGCCTGACGGATCATACAATCCCCCTTTTGCCAGCTTGCCAGGCTGCTTTCTATCCGAGAACCACCAGCAACACCGTACTTCTCGAATGTCGGCACAGCCAACAGAAGCTAGCAATCAGGGAATGATAATCACCCTCTACTCCTCATAGCATAGCAGAAGGAGCCAGCCCATGTCAACGCTCCCGAACGGTTCTAGCAAACATGAGGTGGTGGCAAGCGAGGCATGGTACTTGTAGCGCCGCCTTCCAGGCGGCCACCGCCACTTGTAGCGCCGCCTTCCAGGCGGCCACCGCTGCGCCAGCGCGAGCGTGCGCCCTTCAGGCCACCGGACCAACAGGCCAACGTTGAGTCGCCAGGAGGGACGCGCGAGCGACCAACGGGAGCGAGAGGACGGGGCACCAGCCGAGGCAAGCAGCCCAGGCCGCAGGCCGGGTTCCCGCAAGGGCCGCTCCCCAAAGGGGGGGTCAAGCGGCTCTGGCGAAGCCCTTCCCGCAGGGGGGCGGCGCTACAAGTGGCAACCCCCGATAGGTGGTGGAACTCTCCCGAACCAAGGTTCCACCCAGAACCAGCGGCCAGCCATTGCCCTCCTGAACAAACGCCGCATGCTCACCTGCCAAAGCGGCGCGCCTTCCCGCGCCGCCTCTTCTGTGGGCCTCGCCCTTTCAGCCTGTTCAACCGGCGCTCATGCACAAGCAATCGCTCAATCGCCGCCGCCAACAAACGCTCTTGGCTCACATGATTATGCTCGCTTGCTGACGATTGTGCTGCCTGCGCCTCCAGCGCCGCCAGCCGTCCGCCCACCGCCAGCGCGTCGGCATCTAGTGACGCCTCTAACGCCGACAGAGCAGCATGCAATGCCTGCCAGGGCGATGAGAGAAGTGTCTCAGATGGCTCTCCAGGGGAAGTGGAAGAAGTTGGAGTGTTTGTAGACAGATTAGAGAAGAACTGCCGACACAGCGCGGCGGCCACTTCACGCTGCATGGTCAATAATCGTTCTCGGTAAGCGGGGGAACGCCCTCCAGCGCGGATGCTCGCAAGCCATAAGGGAACGCCCCACGACAGCAAGACATTGACCACCTGTTCCCCGCCTGCCGTCTCTATTTTAGCCAGAACCAGGGCCAGAGACAGTACCGGATGGGTACGTAGCTTTTGTGCCTGGCTGCGAGTTCGCAGGTCTAATGCCTCGCAGAGCATCGAGAGGACAGCACCGGTTTGCCCATCAGGCAAAAGAACAGCAATCAATGATACGCTCGCTACCTTCAATTCAGCCTGTGCCACCGGAATGAGTTCGGTTTCTGACATAAATATACTCCTCTTGTGTAAGGGGGTCCGTAATCCAGACCCCCTTTGCCAAAGGGGGTCCGTAATTCGGGCAACTTTTATGGTAAGGGGGTCTACATTATAGACCCCCTTTGCCCAAGGGGGTGTCCATTCGACACCCCCTTTGCCCCAACACACACATGCTTGTGGATAACTCTGCCAATCCCCGGCATTTCTCCCCAGTGGCCGCATACGAAGCGGCCACCTCTGGCCTGTACGGTATGCCCTGCCAGCAGGTGGCCGCTGAGAAATCATCATCTCAAAGATGATAGAATCTTCCAGCCCCGTCCACTGGCTCGTACCAGATGTGGGGTCAATGGCGCTTGCGGTGTCTTTTGCACCCTGGCGCCATGCCATAGCGCCTGTAGTTATCCACAACTGCGCAATCCGCAACAACTTGTGGATAACTATAGGCGCTTTTTGCTCACCGTCAACCAGCTAACGAACCCCTGCCCCGCTACGGAACCACCCCATACACCCACGTAAACGACCACGTAATCCCCATGCGTGGAACCTCCTCCCGCGCATGAGCAAGCAAAGTCGCACACTCCTCCTGAGTGAACAGACCAAGCCTCACAAAAATAGGAGCCATAGCCTGCGCCGCAGACAGCATATCGGCGGCCAGCATCTGCCGCTGCCTCACCTCCTCGCGCCGCACACCAATCTGAACCGTCCGCTCCTTGATCCGAATCAGCCCCGCCTCGCGCAAATACCCCGCCAGATAGCGCGCCGGATCAGCATGCAGATTGCGCCCCTTCATCAACCGATCAAAAGTCGTTGCCAGCGTCGTAAAACTCGGACTTGCGCTAACCGGCAGCCCGCCAGAATCCCCCACCTCCACGTATCCACCCGGCCTCGTCACCCGCCGCATCTCACCCACCACATGCGGCCACTGGTCTATCGGCACAAAAGGCGCAATTAAGCGCGCAAACGTAAAATCAAACGTCCCATCCTCGAACGGAAAACGCTTGAGCGCGTCAGCCTCCAGAAACTGAAAATTCCCCGGAAACTGCCCCCCTGGTCCCAGCGTCTTCAGCGAAGCCTCCAGCGGCTTCCGATCAAAATCGAACCCCATCACCCGCGCCTGTGGAAACTCTTTCGCCAGCTCCCGCCCCCAGACACCCGTCCCACACGCCACATCCAGAATCATGCGCGGCGCTCGCAAACGAGCAGCATAGTTGCGACCAAATGCCACCTTCAGCAAATGATGCTGAAGGTCCAATCGCCCACCCTCAGCCTCATCCTTCGGAAGCACATACGGACTTTCGATCAACATCCGCCGCCCACCAAAAACACTCCAACGGCGCGCCTCCGCGCCTGCCTCTTCCCGCGTCTGAAGAGAGCGACGAAACCAACCCCAAAAACGCATAAACGAGTCCTTTCCTTTCCTTCACTCCTGCCCTTCGCCCCTCAACCCGGAGGGCCGATGCAGATACGCGTAGAGATCATCCCAGGGATACGGCCCTGGGCAAAACGCCCGATCATTCGGCGCAATACTCGCGTGCGTCGCAATCCCACCCGCAGCATCGGCGGCCCGCGCCGGAATACCAAACCTTTCGCAGAGCCACCTGATCAGCCTGAAACTCGCCTGCCCCTGCGCCTCCGTCAACTCCTCCCGGTTATCCGGCGACGGCTTACAATGCTCAATGCTCACCGTCAGCAGATTCGCATTGATCCCCCTCGGCCAGAACGGATCGGCCCCCGGCTGTGGCCCCCCATTGCCCCACGCCGCATCTTCAATCAAACAGCACTGCACTACCGCCCCATCGCGCCCGATCACAAAATGCGTCCCCGCCTCAACCGGGCTGCTCTGAAAATACCGCGCCACCTCCTGCGCCGATCCCGGCATCCCCGTCCCATGTACCACCACATACCGCAGCGCCTGCCCATTGCGGCCCTGTGTCCCCTGCGGATAGCCATACTTCTCATGCGGCATCCAGAGCGCCTGCGGATACTGCGCCCCCACCTGGAGCCTCCTTTAGAACCTGACTCGAAAACCTGACCTGAACCCATCATACCAAACCACCACTCGTACCCCCGCCATCCCTGGCGGCCCACCGCCGCTTGTACCGCCGCCATCCCTGGCGGCCCACCGCCGCGCTATTGCTTCCGCTGCCACAGCGCGCACGCCGCGCCAATACGGGTGGGGAGTCCGTGTAGACGGACTTGGCGGCGTCCGCAGACGCCCCTAGCCGCGACTTCAATCGCCAGGGCGGCGCAGCCTCCGGGCGCGGCCTTCACCCCCCGCGCAGCCGCCCCAGCGCATCCAGCCCTCCCAGCAGCGTCAACTCATCCTCAGCCGCCACCACCATCTCCAGCGGCGGCAGCGTCATCAGCCTCCCCTCCCGCCGCAGCGCGATCACCAGCGCCTGCTCCTCATCCCGAATCGCCTGAACACGCTTGCCCACCAGCCTCGCGCCCGCGCGAACAACATACCCGTCACTGGCAAGCAGCCGATTGCCAACAAAGAACGCCTGGCTCACCCCACCTAGAATCGCCGCCGCCGCCAGCGTCGAGCCAGCCAGTTCCGACGTACTGTACGTCGTCGAAATATGAAATAGTTCGCCCAGCTTCTCCGCCAGCGTATCGCTGAACACCCGCAGCACCAGATGCAGGTGCGGATGCGCGCGCCGCGCCGCCAGACCAATCTGAAGATTCACCAGATCATCCGAAGTCACCGCCGCAATCGTCGTCGCCTGATGCACCGCCGCCTTCTGGAGCGTCTCTATATCGCGGGCATCCCCGATGATCCGTCTCACCCCCTCAAGACCCCTGATCTGCTTCGAGAACGAAATCTCCCCATCATCCACATGGATCACCGTAATCTGCGGGCGTGGGTGAAGACCATACAGGCGCTGCACCACCCGATAACCCACCTTGCCCAACCCACACACAACCACATGATCCAGCCGCTGGCCCGGCTGGCCCCCGCGCCCCGTCGAAAGCGCCCCCATCTGATCACCGCTCAACACCTTCAGGCTCAGCGTCTCCAGCGCATCCAGCGAACCAAGTACCACCAGCCGATCCCCTGCCTTCAGTTCTTGCGCAGCAAGCGGCTGCCCCGCTCGGCCAGCAGCGTTCTCATACGCCAGCACCCGCACCCCCTCGCCCTCCTCGAACTTCCACAGCGGCCCCGCAAACTCGCTGCCAGCCTGAATCGTCAAATGCGACACACCAAGCAAGTCGGCATTGTCATCCAACGTCAACACATAATCAATCTGATGGCTCACCGCCGCCGCCGCCAGCGTTGCCGCCGCCAGCGCCGGCACGCTAAAAACCGTGTTCAGGCCAAAGCTCCGCTCCAGATTGCGATCAAGCTCCTCACTGAAGATGCGCAGAATCGTCTTGATGCCTGGCTGCCCCGCACGCGCCGCCAGCGCAATCTCAATATTGAGCAGATCATTATTCACATCGGCCACAATCGCTCGCGCGTACTTCAACCCCGCCTGGCCCAGCGTCGCTGGCTCGCGCGCGTCGCCAATCACCACCGGAACTTTCAAGTGCAGCGCCCGGCTGATGAACTCGCTCGCCGCATCGCGCTCGATCACCACCACATCCGAGCCTGCCTCCAGCAAGAGCGTCACCACCCGCAGGCCAACATGCCCTAATCCGCACACGATCACATGGCGGCGATACGTCGAAGCCAACGCAACCTGCCAGGCGTCACGACGATTGCTCTTATCCAGAATCAGCCGCCCAAAATTGAGCGCACCCTGCGCCAGCAGCGCCAACCCAAGCAGCGGCGCAGCAAAGAAAAGCGCCTGCCCCGGAAGATCGGCGGGCAGCTTCTCCTCGCTCGCAAAGAGCAGCAGCTTCACCGCCTGATAGAGCGCCAGATGCAAATCCAATCGTGGGCGATAGAAAAAGTGAAAATACAACGTCCCGATCAGAGCAACCAGCGCAAAGCCCACCAGCACTGTTGACGACTCCCGCGCCAGCAGCGCCAGATCATACAGATTCGCCCGGAACAACCGCCACACAGAATAGTGGCGGCGTAGTTGGCGGCTGCGCCTTGCCCTGCGGCCCGCCGGAGTAGTCTGCCCCATCGCTGGCTCTCCCCTTGCCCAGAATACAGACACCTGCCCCTCAAGAGCAAGCTGCCCAACCAGAGCATACCAAACTGGCGGCGCCCACGTCAAGAAGCGCGCCTGCTCCCCCACCTATACCGCCGCCTTCCAGGCGGCCAACCCGCCGCCACTTGTAGCGCCGCCATCCCTGGCGGCTCACCGCCGCGCCCGCGCGCCCGTCGCCCTTGCACGCCAACGCCGCCTGTACCGCCGCCATCCCTGGCGGCCCACCGCCGCGCCCGCGCGCCCGCTACTTGTAGCGCCGCCTGGAAGGCGGCCCACCGCCGCGCTATTGCCACCACTACCCTTCCAGGCCAACGCCGCCTGTACCGCCGCCGTCCCTGGCGGCCCATCGCCGCGCCAGCGTGCACGTCGCCCTCGTCGCAATCCCCGCGCTATTCGGGCGGGGAGCCTCCGCAGGGAGGCTTGGCGGCGCAGCCTCCAGGCGCGGGCGCGCGAGCGAGCGTAGCGAGCGAGAGGACGGGGCAACAGCAGCGGCCCGCGACCGAGCGCAGCGAGGGAGAATGCGGGAACTGGGCTGCGCGAGCGACCAACGGGAGCGAGGACCTCTCGCTCGACGAGGCCCAGCCGAGGCAAGCAGCCCAGGCCGCAGGCGCGGCCTTCAGCCGCCAGCCAACCTCGGCTTCAGTAATGACCGCTGGGGATGGGGGCGGCTACCCCACCGCCTCCAGCGCCTGCTGGAAGACCGCCAGCGCAGCCGCCTGACCCAACTGCGCCACCAGCGCCAGATACAGACGGCGTAGTTGCACGCCCTGCGCGATCAGCAGCGTATTGCGCGTCATCCGGCTGATACTGCCCAGCGGCGCTTCAAGCGTGCGCCGCGTCACCTCCACCTCGGTCAGCACCAGCGTGCTTTTCGTCTGCTGGCTGGCGCGCGCTAACTCGGCATCGTTCAGGCGGCGGCAGTGGGCGCTCTGCACCGCCAGCGGCGTCTGCTGGCCGTCAAAGAGCGGAGGGCGGCGCAGGGCGCGGGTCAGGACAAGCCGCAGCGGCTCCGGCAGGGTCAGCGTAAGCAAGCGGATGCCGTATTCGCGGCGCAGCGGGTTCGAGAAACGGTAGCGGCCAAAGGGTGGACGCGGCGGAGGGGGTGGGAAACCACCTGGGATTGCCATGAGAGAGACTCCTTTCGACTTCGTGAGCGAACAACTCAAGACGCCGAAACGGCCCCCGCCTGATGCAGTGGAAAACACCCGGCTTGCCAGAGCAGGGGAGCGCAAGCCGCGCGTTCCCCTGATAACAAGTGGCGTCCCAACCGTTTGCAGGAGGAGGCCGAGGAGCAAACACTCTCCGAAGAGAGTCCAGATGGTAGAATGCCCAAAGCCCCACTCCTGGTCTCGCCAGGGTTGGGGTAATGACGTGGCGATGTTTACTACGTCGCTGCGTCATGCCGTTCGGTCCGGCTCGGAGCAAGACTTCTTGTTCCGAGCAACCTTAGTATAGCAGGCGGTGTCGCTTCTGTCAAGCGGCGTAGGACGAAAGGGTTCCGCCAACTATTGGGGGTTGCCACTTGTAGCGCCGCCTTCCAGGCGGCAGGGGGCTGCGGGGATGGTGTACCTGTAGCGCCGCCATCTTGGCGGCCACCGCTTCGCCAGGGCGAGCGTTCGCCCTCCAGGCCAGCGGACCAGCAGGCCAACGTTGGCCGCCGAGACGGCGGCGCTACAAGTAACAGGTCTCGCTTGCTAACACCTCATTTTTGGTGGAACCGGACGAAAGTCAGCCCGATCAGCATGAGAAAGCCAGTAGTATATATCGTGAACGGCTTGCCCGGAACCGGCAAGACCACCCTGGCAAAACGGCTCGCGGCAGATGCGGCGCTCCCGGTCTTCTCCAGGGATGACCTGCATGAGACCCTCTACGACGCGCTTGATTGTCGCAGCAACGGCCTCCCCCCTGCGCTTGGCTCGGCCACGTTTGCCCTCCTCTACCACGTCGCGGGCCTGGTGTTAGCAGCGGGCCAATCGCTCATTGTCGAGGGATTTTTTGGTCGCCCCGCATTACGAACTGCCGAGTTTCTTCGTCTGCAACACCGGTACGATTTCGAGCCGTTTCAGATTCTGTGCAGGGCAGATGGGCAGGTTCTCCTGGATCGCTTCCTGGCGCGTGCCGGAACGTTAGAACGACATGCCAGCCATCAGGATCGGGAATGGATTGAACAAAACAAAGAGCGGCTCTTACAAGGGCGGCTTACGCCGCTTGCCCTTGGCGGCCAGGTCGTCGAAATCAACACCACCACGCCGCACAGCTTTGATTATGCTGGCCTGCTTCACCAAATCCGCGCCGCCCTCCGTCACTCGTAGCGCCGCCATCCTGGCGGCCCACCGCCGCGCTATTGCCACCATCGCCCTTCCAGGCGCACGCCACTTGTAGCGCCGCCTTCCAGGCGGCCCACCGCCGCGCAGGCGCCCGCTGCCCCTCTGGGGCAGGGTGACGCTGTAAAAGTGGCGGATACCTGCTATAATCTGATCGGTAGCCTTGATTGGTGTCGAGCAAGGAAGGAAAGAAAGGACATCCATGATCGCTCATACGGGACGGCCACGCATCTGGTGGCCGGTCCTGGGTGTGTCGGCGCTCTTCGCCGCGCTGGGGCTGCTGCTCATCGCCGCGCCCACAGCGCGTGCCGCCAGCGTCGAAGTTCACGATGACGCGCACGTCTTGAATACTGAGCAAGTGCAAAACGAGGCAGCCACGCTGCCAGATCCTATCCGCATCTTCACCACTAACAGCTTCACTGGCAGTGCTGACGAGTTTGACCAGCAAACGCGAGACGCTGTCAGTGATGTCAACACTCTGGTGATCAACATTGACACCGTCCAGCGACACATCGCCATCTTTGGCGGCAAAGCACTCCCATTGACAGACAGCCAGTATAATGACGCCGTTAACGCCTTCAGAAACGCCTTCGGCGAAGGCGACTATACCGGCGCAACCATCGCCGCCATTGATTCACTGCGCGATAGCTTGCAAAGCTCTTCACCCAATTCAGGAGACAATACCGGAAACACAGGAACCGATCCCACGAACGGGGACATTGGCAGCGGAGACCCAACCACCGGTATTGTTCCCACCACAGGAACCGATTTCAACCCCTTTAATCTGCTCCTCATTCCTTGTATTGGCTTCGTGATCGTCATAGGGCTGATCGCTGCCATTGTCGGCGGTTCACGCTCCCGGCGTCGCGGCCCATTCGACGGCCACCCACCTTATGGCGGCTTCGGGGGTGGCTCCACCCACCACAGCGGCTTTAGTGGGGGCAGTTCTTTCGGTGGTGGCAATGCTGGCGGTGGGGCCAGCGGCGGCTTCGGTGGTGGCAATGCTGGCGGCGGAGCCAGCGGCAATTTCTAAACACCAGATTTCAGCTTGCCGAAGCCATAAGCTAGCGAGCAGTAGTGTTTCACGTGAAACACTACTGCTCGCTAGCTTAACATTACCTCTACTATTCGCGCCTCCCTGGTCTCGTCCAGAGAGAGCGTCACGATCACCTCATTGCGCGTCGGGCGCGCCTGCCAGCCCTCTAGCGCCTCTTTATTCAGCAGCACACTCCGTATACGCGGCTGTGCTCGGCTGGCCGCAAAGGGCAGATGAACCTCTAGCTGAAGCTGGTGGCGCTCAGTCCGGTAGGAGCCGTCTGGCGGCTCTAGCGTAATCGAAAGCCTGCCGGACACCTGCCAGGCAAAGCCGGAGCGTGTCAGGCAGAATGCCCCATTGCGATACTCGTTGCTCAGGCCGTCATCCTCGTACAGCGTAGATACCCCCGCGCCATCAGTCATTGGCACGTAGAGCGCCAGCGTCAACGGGTCGCTGGCGCGCTCGCCTGTATGCTGCATCACCGGCCCCAGCGGCAAGAAGGCTCCGGCGCGCACGAACAGGGGCAGTTCATCCAGCGGCGCGCGAACCTCGACCCAGGCCGGACCATGAAAACGCTCGCCCGACCAGAAATAGGCCCACTCGCCAGCAGGCAGATACAGGCGGCGCGTGCTGGCTCCTGGCTCATAGACCGGCGCGGCCAGCAGATCGCGCCCCAGCAGAAACTCATCCTCGATCTCCCAGGCGCTCTGATCGTTGAGCGCGTGCCAGAGAAGCGGGCGCATAATCGGCGCGCCAGTCGTCGCCGCTTCGTAAAAGAGCGTCGTCAGATAGGGCAGCAGCCGATAGCGCAGTTCCAGGTAGCGGCGGTTGATGCTCTCATAGGGTTCGCCAAATGCCCAGGGTTCCTGGTGGATCGTGTGGGCGCTGCTGTGGTTGCGGCAGAACGGCAGCAGCGCGCCAAGCTGTGTCCAACGCGTCAGCAGTTCGGCGTTGCCGCTGCCCCAGAAGCCGCCCACATCCACGCCCACGAACCCCACGCCCGATAGCCCGATATTGAGGCACATTGGTATCGCCAGCCGCAGATGCTCCCACATGCTGGAGTTATCGCCCGTCCAGAGCGCGGCGTAACGCTGCACGCCCGCGTAAGCCGAGCGCGTCAGCACGAAAGGACGCTCATCAGGCCGCAGCCGTTCCAGCCCTTCGCGGGCGGCCCGCGCCATCATCGAGCCATAGGCGTTGTGGAAAGCCAGATGCGGCAGCGCGCCTGTCTCTGGGCCATGCCGCGCCTGCGGGGGCAGCGTGCTGCCCCAGGGTATATTCAGTTCGGGGGCAAGCTGGCTGGTCAGCGACGGCTCGTTCATATCGTTCCAGATGCCATCCACCCCCACGTCCAGCAGCGCCGTGTGCAGATCGCCCCACCACCTGCGCACGTCGGGGCGGCTGAAGTCAGGGAAAGCCGCCATACCCGGCCAGACGGGGCCATGAAAGACCTGGCCGTCCGGCAGCGCGCAGAAATAGCCCTGGCGCACGCCCTCTTGATAGACCGCATACGTCGGGTCTTGCTTGACGCCGGGATCAAGGATGGTGACGACGCGAAAGCCCTGCTCGTGGAGGTCAGCGATCAGCCCCTGCGGGTCGGGGAATCGCTGCGGATGCCAGGTGAAGTCGCGGTAGCCGTCCATATAGTCAATGTCCAGCCAGAGCGCGTCGCAGGGTATCTGGCGGGCGCGAAACTCGCGGGCCAGCTTACGCACCCAGCTATCAGGATAGTAGCTCCAGCGGCACTGATGATTGCCCAGCGCCCAGCGCGGCGGCAAGGGCATGCGCCCGGTGAGCCGGGTGTAGCGCGCCAGGATCGTCTGCAACGCCTCTTCGCCGGTGCCCGCAAAGAAATAGTAGGTCAGCGCGCCTTCGCCCGCGCCCACGCCAAAGGTCAGGCGGTCTGGCTGCGCAGCGCCCAGATCGAACTCAGTCAGGGCGGGGCTATCCAGAAAGATGCCATAGGTCAGCGGTGGCTGCTCGCGCACGCTCAGGAAGAAGGGGATCGCGGCATACATGGCCCAGGTTTTATCGTCGTGCGGCCCCAGCGGATCGGTGTTCCAGAGCAGGAAGCGCGAGCCGCGTTTGTTCATTGGGCCGGTGCGTTCGCCGAAGCCAAAAAGATGCTCGTCCGGCGTCAGGACTTTGGCGCAGCGCGTTCCCCATTCGCCGCGCTGTACGATAGCGGGTGTCGGGCCTGGGTCTTGCCGCGTGATGCTCAGGGCGTCGGGCGCATCCGCGCTGAGCAAGACGCCTTCGCTGTTGAAGAACGCCAGGCGAAACGCTTCGGGCGCGAGCGAAACCCTGATCGCCATGTCGGGCGCGCGAATGATCAGGCTGGTATCTGGCGCTTCTTCGACCTCCAGCGGAACCAGCGGCCAGGCGTCTTCTGGCTCAGCGACGGCCCAGGAGCGCGGCGGCTCCTGCTGGCCCTCCGGCAGCAGGTCCACGCGCGCCAGATCAGCCGCCAGGATGGTCAGGCGCACGCGGGCGCGGCTCTCGCTGGCGGTAAAGGTGAAGCAGCGGCCCTCGCGGCCAGTCAGGACAGCGGGGCCGATGTCAATGGAGGTGGGCTGAGGGGCAGCGCCAGGGCGAGCCAGCGCGCGGGACGCTTCTTCTGGCGAGTCTGGCGGTTGGGCTTCGGACATGCACGTGTTCTCCTTCTTAATGGCCTGTTGGTATAGATGGTAGCATATGGCGTAAAATGTTTCACGTGAAACACTTTAGGGTTCTACCAAATCTGAGGTGTTGGCAAGCGAGGCGTGGTACTTGCAGCGCCGCCTCCCTTCGGGAAGGGCTTCGCCAGAGCCGCTTGACCGCGCTGGGCGCGGCCATGCTCGCTTCCGTTGGTCGCTCGCGCGTCCCTTCTTGGCGGCCAGCGTTGGCCTGCTGGTCCGCTGGCCTGGAGGGCGAACGCTCGCCCTGGCGCAGCGTTAGCCGCCTGGAAGGCGGCGCTACCAGTGGCCCCCGATAATTGGTGGAACCACACTTTAGCGCGTGCCAAGCACTCAGATATGTTTCACGTGAAACATATCTGATCGGTTGTATAGCATCAGATTGATAAAAAATGTTTCACGTGAAACACTCCATTCATCATGAGCTGACTATCCAAGCGTGCGGATATGTTTCACGTGAAACATATCTGATCGGTTGTATAAAGTTGGAAGGAGCGCGAGGAGCAGCGACTCAAGGAGCAGATCGAGATGGCAGAGCGATCACGTCTTTCAGCGGTAGTGAATCCAGAGGTGGCGGCGTTTCGTGAGGAGGTGCTGGCGACGTTTCCCTATCGGGAAGAGGCCAAAGACTGGCTGCGAACGATGGTGGATTTCGAGGTGGAAGATTTGCACAGCACGCGCGGCGGTGGCTTCTGGTATCCTGAGCAGAACAAGGTCTTTTTGTATACGGCGCAGTATGAGGCGGCGATTCATGAACTGGCGCATGCCTGGCGCCACTTTCGGCGCGTCGGCGAGGAAGACGCGATGATCGAGACGACGATCAAGCTTTCCCAGGAGACTGATTCGCGCTATGAGCGGATGGCGAAACTGGCCTACGAATACATACATGGGATTCCTGAGCGTGGTTGGGCGGGCCTGCTGGTGGACCGCAACGATTGGGAGATGTACGCGGGGCTGGCGAGTGGGATGATGGCCGATATGCGTTTGATTCCGCCGTATGTGCGCCCGTTCTACGCGGGGATGTATGTGCTGCTGCCCGATGACGCGCCTTCGCCAGCGGCGCTTGCTGCGCATCATTAGCTGGCGCGCTGGTGAGGAATCGTGAAAACGTGTTTCACGTGGAACATAGCAAGCGTTCAGATATGTTTCACGTGAAACATATCTGAACGCTTGCTGGGATGGAAAAAGTGTTTCACGTGAAACATTTCCGCTTGTATGCTACCACGCCGTTAGTTTTTCTGCGACTACGATCATCCGCTGGCTTTGCAGCGAGAAGGGCTGTCCTTCCCAATCATAGCCACTGACGCGCTGGAATCCCACCTGCCGGAGCCACGCAGCCAATTCGTGATAGGAGAACTCGCGCACAAAGAAGCGCATATGGGATTCGTGGCCCTCAAAAAGGATCAAGCGTTCTGTATACACCCGGCCAGAGGAGACATCGTAACGCCGCTTATCTACCAGATAATTTCCATCGCGTTGGATGACAGAGGCGCGTTGGAAGTTTTTGAGTAGGAGTTCCCGGTTATTCAAGTCCAGGAGCAATTTCCCGCCGGGCTTGAGCGCGCGATAGGCTTCACGGAGTACCTGGCGGTTCTCTTCGTCGGCAAAGTAGCCATAGGCAGACATCCAGTTGATGATAGAGTCAAAGCGGTTGGTCCAGGGGAGGGCGCGCATATCCCCCAGGTGATAGCTGGCGGTCAGATTCTCTGCTGCTGCTCGCTGGCTGGCCTGTTCGAGGAAGGCAGGGATGAGGTCAAGCCCGGCGGCTTGGCAGCCGCGTCTGGCTAGCGCGTTGGTGATCCGTCCGTTTCCACAGGCCAGATCGAGTACTTCCATGCCGGGTCGAAGATCGAGGAGCTTCCAGATCACGGCAACTTCCCTTTCGATGACCTCTGGAAGCATGTCTTCGGGGAAAAAATAATAGTAGTGGTTGAGTGTGAATACCTGCTCGGTATCGAAGCGAGTATCGTCCATTTTATACTATTTCTCCAACTTCAGGCCCTCAGCAATAGGCGCTCTTTTTCCTGGCAGGGCAGCGGATCAGGACAGTACGATGGGCTGCTCATGATTTAGAATGCCTCACACAACCGACGGTTGGCCCCACCCCTGCCGCCTGGAAGGACGGCGCTACAACCCCGCCCCTGCTCGTGCGGAGGGTGTGTGAGGCGCTCTAAGTATACTCTCATTCTCTCTGGCTACTCCTTTTTCTATTGTGTTGTCCTGGGCATAGGAGTTGCGGCGCTTTGTGTGAGCAGCGGCTATCCGACAGAAGTTCTGCGAGGTTCTGCAAAGGAGAGGGCTATGCCTGTTGATGAGCAGGTTCAGCGGGTGCTGGAAGAATATGCGACGTTTGGCGCGGCTCCCCTGACGAGTCTTTCGCCTGAGATGGCGCGGCGGAGGCCGAGCCTTGGCGATGCGGTGAAGGCTTTGCGCGAGCGAGGTGGGGAGACGATGGTCCCGGAGGCGGTCGGGGCTGTGCGTGACGAGACGATTCAGGGGCCAGAGGGCGAGATCGGGGTGCGCGTCTATCGGCCTGAGTTGAGCGGGAGGCTGCCCATGCTGGTCTATTTTCATGGAGGGGGCTGGGTGCTGGGTGGTCTGGAGAGCTGCGATGGGACGTGCCGGGCGCTGGCTAATCTGGTGAGCTGTGTGGTGGTTTCGGTGGCTTATCGGCTGGCGCCGGAGCATCGGTTTCCGGCGGCGGCGCAGGATGCCTACATGGCGCTCCAGTGGGCGGCTGCGGCGGCTCAGGCGTTGGGAGGGGATGCGGCGCGCCTGGCGGTTGGGGGGGAGAGTTCGGGGGGCAATCTGGCTGCGGTGGCTGCGCTGATGGCGCGCGACGGCCAGGCGCATCTGCCGATCTATCAGGCGCTGGCCTATCCGGTGATGAACTACGGGTTTGATACGCCGTCGTATGCACACAACGCTTACGTGAGGCCGCTGACGAGGGATGAGATGCGCTGGTTCTGGAGGCACTATCTGCCGAATACGGCGGCGGGGGCAAATCCTTACGCTTCGCCTTTGCGTGTGGAGGATGTGAGCGGTCTGCCTCCGGCGCTGGTTCTGACGGCTGAGTATGATGTGCTGCGGGATGAGGGGGAGGCGTATGGGCGGCGTTTGGAGGAGGGGGGTGTGCCAACGGTGGTGAGGCGGTATGCTGGAATGACACATGGGTTCCTGGGTATGGCTCCGGTGGTTGAGAAGGCGAGAGCGGGTGTTGTGGAGATGGGGTCGTGGCTGCGGGTGGCTTTTCGGGCTGGGGAGGAGGAGAGGGCGCTGGCATAGGCGCGGCGGCGGGCCGCCTGGGAAGGCGGCGGTACAAGTGGCGGTACAGGTGTCCAGGGCTTCTCAACAGTCGCCCGCGCCACCCCACGCAGGCGGTTAAAACCGCGCCTGGAGGCGTCTGCGGACGCCGCCAAGTCCGCCTGCGCGGACTCCCCACCCGTATAGGCGCGGCGTTTGCACCTGTAGCGCCGCCATCCCTGCGGGAAGGGCCGCTTGCCTCCCCCTGCGGGGAGCGGCCCTTGCGGGAACGGGGTTCCCGCACTCTCCCTCGCTGCGCTCGGTCGCGGGCCACTGCTCTGCCTCGGCATTCTCGCTCCCGGTGGTCGCTCGCGCGTCCCTCCTGGCGGCTGGACGCTGGCCGGCTGGTCTGTTGGCCTGGAGAGCGAACGCTCGCCCTGGCGCGGCGGTGGGCCGCCTGGGAAGGCGGCGGTACAAGGGGCGGTATAAGTGGCGGCCATCACTGCTGCTTGAGCATGCGCGCCTACTTCCATCCCGCTTCGCGGGCGCGGATGATGGCCTGCGCCCGGTCTGCGACCTGGAGTTTGTTGAAGATGTTGGAGACGTGGTTGCGCACCGTTTTCTGGCTGAGGACGAGGCGGCTGGCAATTTCGCTGTTGCTGCATCCCTGGGCAAGCAGCCCCAGGACTTCGCGTTCTCGGTCGGTCAGTTCTGGAAAGGCTTGTGGGAGCGAAGCCTGTCCCAATGCCGCGAAGTACTGGGTCAGACGCTCGGCAATGGCAGGGCTGAAGATGGCTTCGCCGTGACTGACGGCATGAATGGCGCGCAGAATCTCCGCCTGATCGGCTCCCTTGAGGAGATAGCCACGCGCTCCGGCGCGCATGGCGGCGAACACGGAGTCATCTTCTTCGAACATGGTCAGGACCAGGATGCCAATATGCGGGCTGGTGTGCAGTATGGCCCGCGTGGCTTCGATGCCATTGAGTCCTGGCATGTGCAGGTCCATGAGAATCACATCGGGCTGAAGTGCTGCTGCTTGAGCAATCGCTTCTTCGCCTGTGGAGGCTTCTCCGACCACTTCGGTTTCCTGGACCGATTGAAGCAAGGTTCGCACTCCGTCTCGGAAGAGGGGGTGATCGTCAGCGATGAGGATACGAATGCGTTCCAAGGGTTGTTACTCCTTTGCTAGTGGAAGCTGCGCCAGGACACGGACGCCGCCTGTCGCTCCGGCGGTGATGGCGCATGTCCCGCCCAATTCGGCGGCTCGTTCGCGCATCGAGGCGAGGCCGATGCCGATCTGAGGCTGGATCGGCAGACCCAGGCCATCGTCGCTCACTTCGATGGTGAGCATATCGGAGAGGGTGAGGCGCACGGAGCAGGTATGCGCCTGGGCGTGGCGCGCCACGTTGGTCAACGCCTCCATGACAATGCGATAGGCCGCTACTTCCACCGCAGCCGGGAGCGGGGGAAGCTGGGGTGGGGCTTCGATGACCACCTGGACGCCGTTCAGATGGTAGTATTGTATGGCCTGCTCGCGCAGCGCCGACACGAGGCCGAGTTCATCCAGGGCGGGCGGACGCAGGTCATAGACCAGCCGCCGAATATCAACAATGGTCGTCTGCATTTGCGCCTTGAGATCGGCCAGCAGCGGGTCAACGGCTGCTGGCTGCTGCGCGAGCAGGTTACGCGCGGCATCGAGCTTGAGGGTCATACTTGCCAGGGTGGGGCCAAGGCCATCGTGCAGGTCGCGTCGTAAGCGTCGGCGTTCTTCTTCGCGGGTCGTGACCAGGCGCTCACGGGAGCGTTGTAGCTCGCTGGTGAGGCGCACCGCATGGGCGGCGATCCCGGCTTGATGGGCAATATCGGCGAGTAATCGTCGGTCGGCGGTGGTAAACGGCTCATTGGGGGCGCGCGGGGCCAGTTGTAACTGCCCGATGGTTTCCGTTTGATAGAGCAGGGGCAGGATGAACGGCTCGCCCTGGGGCAGCCCATAGGAGGCGGCGGGGATGAACCCTTCGCTTTGCTTGAGGGCAATAGCCGAGTAGGGGAGCTTGAGGGCCTGCGCGACAGTCTCGACGATGGTTGGCAGGACCGCTTCCGGGGCCAGCGTGGCCTCCAGGCGTCGGCCCAGGCGCGAGAGGACGGCATAGGGGTCGTCGCGCTCACCATACATGAGGCGATTGACGACGCGCTGGAGGCGCAGGCGCAGCGGTTGGAAGAGGACCGCGATGAGGCCCGTCGCCAGCAGCGAGCCAAGGGCATTCCCGGAGGTCTGCCACACGATGCCCAGGAGGCTGACCACCAGGATATAGACGCCGACGACGATCACCGTGAGGATACCGTACACCAGCGTGCGATTGAGGATGATGTCAATATCGAAGAGGCGGTAGCGTAAAATAGCAATGGGCAATATCAGGGGATAGGGCAACACCAGGAGTCCCAGTCCGTTGGCATCGAGCAGCGGTTGCCCCAGGATCAAGGGCGGGAGATACCAGAGAAAGAAGGTACTGGCCGCACAGACCAGGCCGGCAAAGATGAGCCAGCGGAACTTTTGACGGGCCGCCGTGGTGTGCAATGTTCGATAATTCCAAATCTCAACGGCAATGGTCAAGAGCAGATAGGCGGTGGGAAGCACGCTCTCGATGACATCCCAGTGACCGATCCAATCAAGAGTGCTGGCAGCGCCCGGCCACACACTTGCCAGGTAGGCAAAGAAGAGGGTGTAAGGGGCGAGGTAGAGGAGCAGGATCGTCCAGGGGCGTCTGACGATGAGCGGATGGGGTTCGGGAAAGACCAGCGCGAAGTGCAGGATGCCGACCCAGAAGAGGGTATAGACCCCATAGGTGGTGACGGCGTAGAGCCAGAAACCAAGGCCGTTGACCAGATCACTCACCTGCAAGCCGAGCGACCAGGTAGTCGCGCCCGTGATGCTCGCGCCGATGAGGAGCTGCACCTGCGCGGCGCGGTCATCAGGGCGGCGGAGAAAGACAAAGACGGCGACGAGCAGGAAGACCAGGGCGAAGAGGACGGTACTCCACTCGTTGAGCAGGATTGTCCCCAGGGGGTAGGATTCTAATGTGACCGGCACCTGTATCTGTTGCCCGGCACGCAGCACCGTGTAGGTGACGGTCTGCCCGATCCGCCAGTTCGGGCGCGCCCTGCCCGGATCGAGGAGCGCCTGCGCCCACGATTCCAGGCTTTTGCCATCAACGGCCACGACCACATCTCCTGGCCGCAGACCAGCAGGCGATTCCTGAAGCGGAGTCACGACCACCCCATCTGGCCGCCAATCCGGCAGCCCTGGGGCCAGCCGCGCGTCATCGAACGGGGTGAGCAGGTGCAGCAGGAGGAAGGCCACGCCCAGCAAGACGGAGCCAAGCGCCAGGCTGGCGACGGCGAAACGAGTACGCATTGGCAGTTTCATCCCTTGGGCCTCCCCAGTGGGTTGAACAGGTGTGGCTCCATCTCAGGGTCGTGGACCAGATGAGCGGTTTTCTTACCTGTGGAGATCGTACCACAGATCGGATTATACACAACCGCTCTCTGGAACAGAAAGCTGCTTAGCTAGCCGGGCGGTTCCAGGTGTTGTGGCAATTCCCTGGCGGGCGGTTCCGGTGCGCGCAGCCAGAGCGAGATATGGCTCGGCTGCATCGTTTCGTTGACCACCGTGAGCAACTGGGCGCTCAACTGCTCCAGGTCCACCTCCTGGCGCAGCGTGGCGCTGAAGGCGGCCAGCGTCTTTTCCGCATCATACTTGCGGCGATAGAAGCGGCGATCAATGATGGCTTGAAGACGCCTGCGCATTGGCTGGAAGAGCGCGGCGATTGCCAGCGTCGAAATGACCAGGGCTAACGGCTGCTCCGATTCTTTGCCGGTGATACCACTTGCCAGGCTTTCCAGGCCGATGATGAGGCCCGCGTAGAAGGCGCCCAGCAGAGCCGTCAGCAGGCCATAGACGAGCGTTTTGTTGATGAGCGCGTCAATATCCCAGAGCCGGTAGCGTAAGATGGCAATGGGCAGGACCAGGGGATAGGGCAACACGAGTACCCCAAGGGCATTCGAGTTGATCAGCGGGTAGCCCAGGAGTAGGGTTGGAAGGCTCCATACTACCACACTGCCTCCACCGGAGAGCAGGGCGGCATACAGCAGCCAGCGAAGTTTGTGGCGGGTGACGGCACTCCGGGTTGCGCGATACCCCCAGATGACGGCGACGATGGCGAGTATCAGGTAGACGGGGGGCAGGATGTTTTCTCCTGAAGTCAAGCGCCCGATCCAATCCAGGGCGCTGGCGCTGCCAGGCTGCACGCTGAACAGATAGGCGAAGGCGAACATATAGGGAATGCTATAGATGAGGGGGATCACCCAGGATCGTCTCAGGATGATCGGGTGGCGTTCGGGAAAGATCAGGGCAAAGTGCAGGATGCCGACCCAGAAGAGTGTGAACACGACGAACGTGGTGGCCTTGAACAGCCAGAAGCCGATGCCGTTGACCAGATCGCTCACCTGCAAGCCGAGCGACCAGGTGGTGGCGCCTGTGATGCTCGCGCCGATGAGAAGCTGCACCTGCGCGGCGCGGTCATCGGGGCGGCGGAGAAAGACAAAGACGGCGACGAGCAGGAAGACCAGGGCAAAGAGGACGGTACTCCACTCGTTGAGCAGGACCGTCCCCAGGGGATAGGGTATTAATGTCACCGGCACGTCCAGCCGGTGTCCATGACGCAGCACGGTGTAGGTGATCGTCTGCCCGATCCGCCAGTTCGGGCGCGCCATGCCTGGATCGAGGAGCGCCTGCGCCCAGGACTCCAGGCTTTTCCCTTCGATGGCGATCACCACGTCTCCCGACTGGAGGCTCTGTGGCTTTTCCTGGATGGGCGTCACCAGCACGCCATCGGGTTTCCAGGCGGGCGGTCCGGGCGTCAGGCGCGCGCCATCGAAGGGAGTCATGAGGTGCAGCAGGAGGAAGGCCACGCCCAGCAAGACGGAGCCAAGCGCCAGGCTGACGACGGCGAAACGAGTAGGCATTGGCGGTTTCCTCCTTGCAGCAAGCTGATAAAAGATGGGCTTGAACTCAGCCTATTGTGCGACGGGCGCGCTTCATCCCTGCGTCCTCAGCCATGCGCCAGGAGCAGGATGCCGATTAATAAGGGGGGCAGGTAGTGGAACAGCGGGAGATTATCCCCCATGACGAGCAACAGGACCAGCATGGCGATGCTGAAGAGCAGTGTCGCCCACCCGACCCACGCGGGCAAGAGACCGGCCTGAAGCAGCGACCCTCCGTAAGACGCCAGCGCCAGGAACCCGATGGCTGCATAGGTAAAGAAGAGCACGAAGGCAAACTTCGCCAGCGGCTCGTAGTAGTTCGGCACCGCCCCCGTCGCGGCGAACTCCTGTGCGGCCAATCCGCCGACCACACCGCGAAAGGCTGAGAAGATGACCCACAGGCCAGCGGCCAGGAGCAAGCCAACCAGGCCCAGGCGTGAGAATGCCTGTTCCTTTGATCCTTCCAGGATCGTGGTAAGCAGGCTCATTCCGACCAGGAGCACGACGAAAGCGGTGCCTGTGAAGATGTTGCCCCAGCGCCAGGCGTTCGGGTTATTGGCGATGGCCTGCAATTGCTCTCGGACGGGCAAGGTGTAGATGCCCATGTTCCCCTTCTCGCCGAAGATCGGGAGGGCAGCGCCGATGCCGAAGACGATGCCAGCGACAATCAGCAGGATACCGGTAAGACGGTAGGTGTTGAAGAAGCTCAATGCTCCCATAATAATGCCTCCTTGTGACGGCCTGAACGGTCTTTTTAACGGACCTTCTCAGGCGGCTCGTGTGAGTTTTTTCTATAGAATACGCCTCTTTATGGCAAGAGCAGCAGGGTGCGATGAATACATCCCAGGCCGACGTTCAGGGAGCGCCAGGTGTCGCCATGATCGGTCGAATGCCAGACCTCGCCATTGCTGAACCCGGCGTAGACATGGCCGGGAGCGCCGGGGTCGGTGAGCAGGGCGTAGGGCATATGCGTGAGGGGCTGGGGCAACCCGCCTGCCAGCGGGCGCCAGGGCGCGCCCCCAACGGAACGAGCTATCATCGCGCGGGCGTTTTGCCCGCCGTGAGCTGCTCTGGGATTGGGAGCCAGGGAGGCATACCAGACTTCTGGCTGGACAGGATCGGCGGCAACAGCCCAGCCATAATGCCGGTCCAGGCCATCCCTGGGTTGGGTCCAGGTTGCGCCAGCATTCCGACTGATGGAGACCCCGGCGCCTGTGCCACCAGCTTCATAGGCCCACTCCCCTCGCTGGGCATGGAAGGTGAGAGTGTGGCAATCGCGCAGCGCGCCCCGGCGATGCCCGGTCCAGGATTGCCCCCCATCGCGGCTTTGCACCACTGCGCCAAACTCGACGCCCACCAGCAGGGTCTGCGGGTCGGTGGGCGAGAGGGCAATCGCCTGGACGTAGGCGCTGTGGGGCTGTTCCGCAGGGGTGAACCAGAACCAGCGCGAGGGGATGCGCCGGAACGCCGCGAGTTCGTCCCACTGCTTGCCGCCGTTGCGCGAGACAAAGACGCGCGCTGGTTTGGTTCCGGCGTAGACGGTTCCCGGTTGGGTACGGCTGATTGCCAGGGCTTTGACGATCTGCCCGGCTAACCCGGCTGGCTGCCAGGTCTTGCCGCCATCCTGTGAACGCAGCACCCCCTGGCCCGCTGTCCCCGCGTAGAGCGCCTGTGGGTTCAGTGGATCGGCGACCAGGCAGCACAACACCTGATCGGTGAGCAGCGCCTCGACTGACCACGCGCCGTTCGCGGCGCGTGTGGCGCAGGCCAGTCCGTGACCAGTCGTCGCCAGGAAGGTTTTCACGCTCATAGCAAATCTCCTCTTGGTCATCCTTACTGCGCGAGAAGCGCCGATCAATGGGCGCCTGGTATGCTCCTCCGCTGCGGCGCCCGCCTGCGGTGTGGCCGCTCACTGCACCAGGATCGTCAGGCTCATGCCGAGGTGGATGGTGCAATAGAGGTGATATGTGCCTGGCGTGGTGAACGGACCAACGGTGATAGTGTTGTTGTTGAGTTCGACGTTGTTGACGAGGGGCGCGCCCGGCTCTACGCCTGGCACGGGCCGATTGTCGGCGCTCCAGGTACCATTGGTGATGGTATGGGGGACGGGGGCGTCGTCAACGAGGGTGAGCCGGTCGCCGGTATGCAGCGCCACGATGTCCGGGGCGAAGCGGGTGGCCGTCAGGTGGACGGTGGCGCTCTCCGTCGAGCCAGCCGCAGCAGGCGCCTGGGCGATGGCTCCAATCAGGAACGCGCCGAGCGTGAGTCCAACCATCACGCCCAACGCGGGCGAGAGCCAGCGCGGGGAGTGGAACGGTTCGCGCCGCACCTTTTGCACGAGCTTGCCGGCGCTGACGCCGATGACGAGGATCAGGAGCGGGTATTCCAGGACGAAGAGGCCGAACGCGACGACATTGGCGCTGGGATGGGTGAGGGAATATTCGGGAAACCCCGAAGCGAAGTCTCCTATGATGCCGAGTGTGCAGCAGACCAGCGGGAGGAGCATGGCCCAGCGCCAGCCGGTTGCCACGACGATACCACAGATGAGATAGAGCGCCTGGAAGATCAGGACTGGCGGGATGATCCCGCCCTCCAGAATCTGGGAAGCTGCATCGGCCACGACGACGACGAATAGTCCTACCAGCATCACGACATCCAGGGCGGAGCGCCCGCGACTGGGCGTGATTGTTCCCGCGCCGGTAGGGGAAACCTTGAGTGCTGACATGTTCATCCCTCCTTCTCTGCTAAGACGAGACCTCTACGGTCCGGTTTTCGAGGATATCCTTCAGATTGCCCAGGCCGGCCTCCACACTCCGTCGGAGGTTGCGCGCTACCAGCGGTTCCGCCAGGGCAAATAAGCCGCCCGCCTGCATCTCAAATGAGATGGTGACTCTGGTTCCCTCCGGGGTTGACTCGAAGCGGTTCGTCCCGGTGGTGGACGGACCGGAGGTACTGGAGAAGGCAAACCTGGTGGGAGGCTCAAACGCGACGATCTCGGCGTGTTGTTCCAGCCTCCGACCCAGGAAGACGCGCGCCAGTATGACCCTGGTTCCCAGCCCCACCGGGCTTTCGGGGATTTGCTGCACCTCCACCACGCCATCTTGCCACTGGGGGATATTGCGCTGATCACTCACGTAGGCAAAGATTTCTTCGATGGGGCGGTTGATCGTGATACTCTGTTCGACAGTAACCATCGTTGACGCTCCTTTCATTGCCGTGATGGGAAGAAGACGGGCAGGCCAGGCGGTTGAGTCTCTCGCCGCGTTCTTCCCTCTTTGGTGTCTCTCTGGTGGAAAGTGTAGCCGACCCGGCGTCCCGTTGGGATGTGAGCAGCGTCCTGATGGTATCGGGAAGATGGTCCCGGTTCCTCCAGGACAGGTGTCCCGATGGCGTCGGGATAGGGGATGAGGGCTGGGGTGGGCTGGCGGTTAAAACCGCGCCTGGAAGGGCAGCGTTGAGCCGCCCCACCCTGGCGATTGAAATCGCGGCTAGAGGCGTCTGCGGACGCCACAAAGCCCGCCTGCGCGGGCTAGGACGAGAGATGTCCTGACTAAAAAATACATAAACCGCGTTGGAGGCATACCGCCGCCAAGCCTGCCGACGCAGGCTCCCCCACCCGATCAGCGCGAGGGTTGCGACGAGGGGTGGGCGTCGGCGCGGCGGTGAGCCGCCTGGAAGGCGGCGGTACAAGTGGCGTTGGCGGGAAGGGCAGCGGGCGCGCTGGCGTAGCGGTGGGCCGCCTGGAAGGCGGCGGTACAGGCGGTGGGCCGCCTGGAAGGCGGCGGTACAAGTGGCCGCCAAGATGGCGGCGGTACGGGTGGCCGCCTGGAAGGCGGCGGTACAAGTGGCAGGGAGGGCGGCGGTACGGGTTGGCGTTGACGTTCAATGGGATTTGAGGAGGGATAGACGGACGTGTTGACTGGCGGGGAGATCGCTCGCCTGGTTTTGTTTGTGCTGCCGCTGGGGCTGGATACGTTTGCGCTTTCGCTTCTGCTGGGGGCGCTGGCTCTGCCGATGCGCCGACGGGTGCGTCTGGCGCTTACGTTTGCGGCTGCGGAGGGGGTGATGCCTGCGATTGGCCTGCTGATGGGTCTGCCGCTGGGGAGAGCGATAGGCGAGTGGAGCGCGTATGCGGCGGGCGGGCTGCTGGTGGGTGTGGGTCTATGGATGTGGCGTCGAGAGGAGGGGGGAGAGGATGGCGCGGGGGATGAGGGGGCGCGGATTGCTGCGGCTGCGACGAGGGCTGGCTGGGGTGTGGTGGGCCTGGCGCTGGGCGTGAGCCTGGATGAGCTTGTTATGGGGTTTTCGTTTGGGGTGCTGGGCTTTCCGCTGGCTCCCGCCCTGGTCCTTCTCGCGCTTCAGGCGCTGCTGGTGAGTCTGGCGGGGCAGTGGGTTGGCAAGCACGCGGGGAAACGATTGGGCGAACGGGCCGAGTCGCTGGTAGGTCCGATGCTTGGCCTGCTGGGGTTGGGGATTCTCTTTGCTCAGCTTTTGGGGCTGCCGCTCTAAAGTTCAGGTGAAGGGGCCTGGCAAGTCGGGGATTTTTCGTGTATTATTATACCATCTTATTAGTTATTTAGTGAGATGGCTCTATAGGTTGGTTCCATCAATTATCGGGGGTCACTTGTAGCGCCGCCTTCCAGGCGGCCACCGCTGCGCCCTGGCGAGCGTGCGCCCTGGGGGCCAGCGGACCAGCAGGCCAACGCTGGCCGCCAAGATGGCGGCGCTACAAGTAACACGCCTCGCTTGCCAACACCTCAGATTTGGTAGAACCCTATAGGTTTGTGGAGGAAGCGCGATGATCGAGTTTCATCTGGATGGTCATTCGGGGGTTGCGCCCTATCTGCAACTGGTGCAGCAGGTGAAGCAGGCGCTGCGCCTGGGTCTGCTTGTGGTGGGCGATCAGTTGCCGACGGTGCGCGAGGTGGTGGGGCAGATTACCATCAATCCGAATACGGTGCTGAAGGCGTATCGGGAGTTGGAGCGCGAGGGGCTGGTTGCCAGCCGACCAGGGCAGGGGACGTTTGTGCAGCGCACGCTGGCAGGCACATCGCTCTCCAGCCACGCGGCGCTGCGGCGGAGTCTGACGCGCTGGCTGCACAGCGCCTATGAGGCTGGGCTGGACAGTGAGAGCGTGCTGGCGCTGTTCATGTCCACGTTTCAAGACACCCAGAGGGAACGGGAGGAGACGGCATGAGGACCGCGCTGGAGACGACGAAGCTGAGTAAGCGGTATGGGCGGACGTGGGCGCTGCGCGATTGCACGCTGGCGCTGCCAGCGGGGCGGGTAGCGGCGCTGGTGGGGCCAAACGGGGCGGGCAAGACGACGCTGCTGCATCTGGCAGTGGGTTTGCTGGAGCCGACGGCGGGGAGTGTGGAGGTGTTCGGTTTTTCGCCGCGCGAGCAGCCAAAAGAGGCGCTGCCCCGCCTGGGCTTTGTGGCGCAGGACCACCCGCTGTACAAGGGGTTCACCGTCGAGGAGTTGCTGACGCTGGGGCGCAAGCTGAATCCGCGCTGGGATGATGAACTGGCGCGGGCGCGCATACACCAACTGGGCATTCCGATGCAGCGGCGGGCAGGCAAGCTGTCGGGCGGGCAGCAGGCGCAGGTGGCGCTCGTGCTGGCGCTGGCGAAGCGGCCCGATCTGCTGCTGTTGGATGAGCCGCTGGCGAGCCTGGATCCGCTGGCGCGGCGCGAGTTTTTGCGCACGCTGATGGAGGCGGTGGCCGAATCAGGTTTGACGGTGCTGCTGTCGTCGCATATCATTGGCGATCTGGAGCGGGTCTGCGACTATCTCGTCATTCTGTCCGCGTCGCAGGTGCAGCTTGCGGGCGATATTGAGGAGATGGTGAAGGGGCATAAGCGGCTGGTTGGCCCGCGCCAGGAGGTGGAGGCGCTTGCCAGCGTGCATACCATCATCGAGGCGAGTCACACCGAACGGCAGACAACGCTGCTGGTGCGGACGAACGGGCCGGTCTTTGGCCCAACTTGGGAAGCGCAGCCGGTCTCGCTGGAAGATATTGTGCTGGCGTACCTGAGCCAGCAGGCAGCACCCAGGCAGCCAGCCGCGCCAGCAGCGCGGGCGCGCCGTGGACTGGAGGTGGTTCCATGACCTGGGTGGTCTGGCGGCAGCATCGCGCTGAGAGCCTGATTACGCTGGGCGTGCTGGCGGCGCTGGCGGTCTTTCTGCTGATTACCGGGCTGGAGATGCATTACACCTTTCAGCATCAAGAGAGTTTTGCTGACTGTATGGCCCATCTCCAGGAACGCCCCGGCGGCTGCGGATTTGTGCAGGGGGGGCTGCCGAGCGAGTTTTGGGACCAATACCAGTGGCTTGTGGGGTTCCCCATTTTTCTGTTGCCGCTGCCGGTCTTGTTGGGCGCGCTGGTGGGTGCGCCGCTGGTGGCCCGCGAGGTGGAGCAGCGCACGTTTGTGCTGGCCTGGACGCAGAGCATCAGCCGTGTGCGCTGGCTGGGGGTGAAGTTGGCGCTGGTGCTGGGGGCGGGGGTGCTGCTCTTTGGCGTGCTGCTGGCGGAGGTGATCTGGTGGTGGGGTCCGTTCGCGCAGTACCAGGGCAGCTTTAGCGGCAATGCTGCTTTTGACTTCACCGGGCCGGTGTTGCCGGCAGCCGCGCTGCTGGCGCTCTCGCTGGGGGTATTTGCGGGGGCGCTGACGCGCCGGACGGTGCTGGCGATCTTTCTGACGCTCGCCCTCTTCCTGGCAATCCGGCTGCCTGTCGAGATGGGGTGGCGTCCCCACTTCCTGCCGCCCATCACCGTGACGTGGCCGATTGAGCAAACGACCCCACCGGTGACGGTGAGTGTCCAGGATTGGCTCATTGACAGCGGGTTGATTGATGCCCAGAGCAAACCGTACAAGGGTGCTGTCTTGAGCTATTGCGACAACCCGGAGTCTTTCGCCCAATGCGCCCAGAGCCAGGGGTTTCAAGCGTACTACCTGACCTATCAGCCAGCAGACCGCTTCTGGACATTCCAATGGATGGAGACGGGCATTTATGTAGGCGTTGCGGCGCTGGCGCTGCTGGCGACGGTCTGGCTGGTGCGGCGTCGGCTGAGTTGATTTTGGCGGTTGGCCGCCGGGGACGGCGGCGGTACAGGCAGCGGTTGTCTGGAAGGGCGGCGTGCGCGCGTGCGCGGCGGCTTGCCGCCTGGAAGGCGGCGCTACAAGTGGCGGTACAGGCAGCGGGCTTTTACCTGGCGCTGCGTTCTTGTAACTTTTTCTGGCGTTCTGGTGTTTTATGTGGCAGAAGGAGCGAGAGGAGGGAGGCGCACGGCGCTATGGATTACGGCGATGGGGCGTGGCTGGCAAGCGAGCGAGATCGGTATTTTGAGCGGCTGGCGCTGCTTTATAGTCAGCCGCTCAAGGCTTTTATCTCGCGCCAGACGGGCAATCCGCAGGATGCGGAGGATATTGTGCAGGAGGCGTTTATCCGCGCTTATTACGCGCTGGATCGCTATCCCGCCGAACGGGTGCGGACGCTGAGGGCGCGCGCCTGGCTGTATAAGATCGCGTGGAATTGCTATTGCAATTATGCGCGGCGCGCTCAGCCGACTGGTTCGGTTTCGCTTGATGCTGGGGATGATGAGGCGTGGCTGGAGTCTGAGGACGCGGCGCAGGAGCAGCCAGAGCTGGTATTTGAGAGCGCGGAGCGCAGGCGCGAGCTTGAGGCGCTGGTGGCGACGTTGCCGCCGCGCTATCGAGAGGTGGTGCGCCTCTATTATTTTGAGGAGTTGAGCCACCAGGAGATCGCTGAGATGCTCAATCAGCCGATTGGGACGATCAGGGTTCAGGCGCATCGAGGGATAGGCTTGCTGCGCAAGGGGCTGGGATTAGAGACGAAAGGGGGTGCGCGCAGCGATGCGGGATAAGAGCGAGGGGCAACGAGATCAGGGAGAGGCTTCAGACCCTCTGGCGTCGGCGATTCTGGGGCGGGTGGGTCTGCGCGGGTCGGGTGCTTTTCCTGGGGCGCAGGGGCAGGAGGCGGAGGCGGCGCTGAGTAATCCGGCGTGGGCGGTGCGGACGGCGGCGGTGCAGGCGCTGACGGAGCGCGGGGAACGTGCGCCGGTGGGGCCGCTGGTGGCGGCGCTGGGCGATGAGGCGTGGCCGGTGCGCGAGGCGGCGGCGCGGGCGCTGGGCAGGCTGGGCCAGCGGACGCCGGTGGGGCCGCTGGTGACGGCATTGGGTGACAGCGCGTGGCCGGTGCGAACGGCGGCGGCGCTGGCGCTGGGGAAGTTGAGGCAGCGGACGCCGGTGGGGCCGCTGGTGGCGGCATTGGGCGATGCGGATGAGTCGGTGCGGGCGGCGGCGGTGTGGGCGCTGGGGACGGCTGGCAGGCGCGCGCCGGTGGGGCCGCTGGTGGCGGCGCTGGGCGATGGGGCGTGGGCGGTGCGCGAGGCGGCGGCGCTGGCGTTGGGAGCGTTGGGAAAGCAGGCTCCGGCTGGGCCTTTGCTGGCGGCGCAGGTGGATCAGGATAGCCAGGTGCGCGAGGCGGTGGGCTGGGCGCTTGGGGGGCGTTTTGGTAGGCAGGGGATGGCTGATGAGGTGTCGGTGTCGCGGGCGCGGCTGGCGCTGGCGCTGAGTTCGCTGGTGACGCTGGGGCTGGTGACGATTATTCTGGCGACGAGCGCATATGATGTATCACTGGTGGTGGTGAAGCTGGTGGCGCTGGGGCTGGTGTGTTTGACGATCTGTCTGCTGAACTGGCTGGTGCGTTTCAGATAGTCACGGCAGGCGTGTGCCTGGTTTGTGCGATGAGATGAAAGGAACGTTTGTATGTCACAGCGAATAGATGCTGGGGAGCAAAGCGGGTATCAGGCTCCCAGTCAGTATTATGGCGCGCTGTATCAGGGGCAGCAGGGGTTTGCGAGGGGGGCTGGCGGGACGTTTGGGCCGTTGTTTGTTCAGGGGAATCTGAGTGAGCATACGATGATGCGTCACCGTCTGATCCTTGCCATTTGCTCATTGGCGGCGGTGGTGATCTCGGTGATCGTCCTGGTGGTGGCGCTGGATTCTTATTACGGCGGCACTTATATTGTGTCTGCCCTGATTGCGCTTGCGATGGTCTGCACGACGATTGTGGCTATCAATGTGGCGTTTAATCTGCGGCGCTGAGGTTGTGAGGCTAGCAGTGGTTATTGACTTTTGGCAAGCGTCCTTAAAACCGTTATTGATCGGTTTTGAGGACGTTGGGATGGGAATTGCTGGCTCTTCAGAGCCGGAGAAGGTCAGGAGCAGGGTAGTGGTTCAAGAGCGGGTTCTCTTTTTTGGGAAGTTTCTGCAAGCTCCGTTGAAAATAGGGAGTGTCACTCCGAGTTCGGCGTGGCTTGTCGCGGCGATGCTTGCGCCGATTCCCTGGAGCAGTACCGGCGCGATTGTCGAGCTTGGCGCGGGAACGGGAGTTATCACCCGTGAAATTCTCAGACGGCTGCCGCCGGGGGGAAAAGCCTTTATTTTTGAGCAAGACGCCAGGCTGCGAGCAACACTGCGGGAGGATTATCCCGGGTTCACGGTTGAGGCGAATGCGGAGCATCTGTATGCGGTGATCAAGAACGCTGGTACAGAGCAGGTAGATTGTGTGGTGTCAGGGCTGCCGTTTACGACTTTGCCAGAACAGACCAGGCAGGCAATTCTGGCGGGCGTTCTTCAGGCGCTGAAGCCGGGAGGATTCTTCATTGCCTTTCAGTATTCGCTGCATATGCGCGCGCGGTTTTGTAGCCATTTTGACCAGATGAAGGTGAGGTATGTCCCTTTGAATGTGCCTCCGGCCTTTGTGTACTGCTGCCGCAAAGCTTCCTGACGGGAAGGGAGCGGCTGATCCGGGGCAATGTCTGCGCTGGACGGCGTTGGGCCGCCGAGACGGCGGCGGTCCGGGTGGCGTTGGGCCGCCGAGACGGCGGTACGGGTGGATGCGCGTGATCAGGCCAGAGTCTCAGCGATGAGGCTCTGGCCTGTGTGTTTAGACGGCGGCGGGCGATGGGCGCGTGAGCGCGTGGCGGAGGGCGGCGCTGGCCTGGGCGATGGCGGCGCGCGGGGCGGGGGTGTGGGTGATGGGGTTGAGCATGACGAAATCGTGGATGGTTCCCAGGTAGCGGGCTGCGGTGACGTGGACGCCTGCTGTCATGAGTTTGTGGGCGTAGGCTTCGCCTTCGTCGCGCAGTACGTCGCATTCGCCGGTGATGAGGAGCGCGGGGGGCAATCCCTGAAGGTGTTCGCGGGTGGCGCGCAGGGGCGATGCGGTTGGCTCGGTGCGGGTGGCGGCGTCGGGGGCGTAGCTGTCTGCGAACCATTCCATGCCCTTGCGGGCGAGCCAATACTCTCCGGTTCCGAACTGGCGATAGGAAGGGGTGTCGAAGCTGGTGATGTCGGTGACGGGGTAGAAGAGCGCCTGGAAGTCGATCCGGGGGCCACCACGAATTTTGGCGAGTATGGCGCAGGCGGATGCCATGTTGCCGCCAACGCTGTCACCCGCGAGGGCGAGGTGTGAGGGGTCGAGGTTGAGGGATGCGCCGTGATCGGCGATCCAGCGGGCTGCGGCGTATATTTGTTCGAGGGCGACGGGGTAGCGCGCTTCGGGAGAGCGGGCGTAGTCTACGAAGACGATGGCGGCCTGCGCGCCGTTGGCAAGCTCGCGGATGAGACGGTCATGGGTGGTTGTGTCGCCAAGCACCCAGCCGCCACCATGCAGGTAGATGACTACTGGCAGGGGGCTGCTGATGCCCTGTGGCCGGACGATGCGCAATGGTATCTGGCCGGTTGGGCCGCCGCTGATGATGCGGTCCTGGATGTCAGCGGGCGGCGGTGTAACTGCGATGGACCGCTGGACGTTGAGGAGTATGTTCCGGGCGTCGGTTGGCACGAGGGTGTAGAGCGGCTGGCCTCCCTGAGCAGCAAGCGCCTGGAGAAAGGCTGCGACGCCGGGGTCAAGGTTCATGAGGGGGGTATTGTTTTCGGGACTCATGAGAGCCTCCTGTTCGTTTGCTGGCTAATTTCGACGATAGTTCGAGCATACTCTGGGGATGCGGCAGAAATCGTACCTGTGAAAATGGTATCTGGAGCGGGTGTTCGTCAGCGCGAACGGGTGCGCCGCCAGGGACGGCGGCGGTACAGGCGGTTAGCCGCCTGGAAGGCGGCGCCGCCAAGCCTGTCTGCACAGGCTCCCCGCCCGTATTGGCGCGGCGTTCTGTTCAGAGGGGCAGCGTGTGCGCGGGCGCGGCGTTGGGCCGCCAGGGACGGCGGCGGTACAGGCGGGTGGCGTTTGCCTGGAAGGGCGGGGTTTGTGGGGGCGCGACGTTGAGCCGCCTGGAAGGCGGCGCTACAAGTGGCGCTACAAGTGGTCTATGGCTGAGGGGTGCTTTTGGGGAGGGCGCGGTAGCGGCGGTAGGCTCTGGTGAGGGATTGGAGCCATTCGTAGGAGAGGATGGGGAGGACGATGATGACGAGTTTGTTATGGCGGAATGCTTGCTTGAAGTCGCCATGCGCGGCTGAGGAGATGGCTCTGGTCATGCCGCAGCCGGGGCAGGGTCTGCCGGTGAGGTTCTTAAAGAGGCAGAGAGAGCGCCGCCGCTCCAGCCAGGGGGTGGGGACGAGGATGAGCAGGAGGGGTAGGAGGATGTAGGCGCTGACTTTCACCAAGGCTGTGAGCGATTCGTTTTTCATAGATGCTTATATTAGCGGCACGCCGGGTCTGTGTCAAGGATTTCATCTTTGCTGGTTCCACCAACTATCGGGGGTTGCCACTTGTAGCGCCGCCTGGGAGGCGGCCAGCGTTGAGCCGCCAAGATGGCGGCGCTACCAGTAACAGGTCTCGCTTGCCAACACCTCATTTTTTGGTAGAACCATCTTTGCTTGCGAGTATATATTGGATGTTGAGGGTTTCGTGAATGCCGCCGGATGCTGCTTCCTGGGCGAGTCTGGCGAGGACTTCGGCCTGGAACTGCGCGAGGACGGCGGGCGGCATGTGTTCGAGGGCGTAGCGCGGGCCGTGTGTCCAGCGGGCGCTCCACCATTCCTGGGGGTCGGCGTAGGTGAAATCGGCCTGCTCCTGGCGCACTTCTATGGCGGTAAAGCCAGCCAGGCTGAGGTGTTGGGGGAGTTGAGCATAGTTGCTGCCCTGGCCGCCGCCCGCGCGTATGGGGAACTGATGGCGCTGGTGATAGTCGGTGAGGCGCTGGCCGAACCAGTGGGAGAGGGCGTGGAGGTCGCTGGCGACGCTGATGCCGATTTTCCCGCCGGGGCGCACGACGCGGAAGAAGTGGGCGAGCGCCTGCTCCAGATGGGGGAAGAGGAAGATGGCGAATCCACAGAGGAGGTAGTCGAAGGAGGCGTCGGGGAAGGTGAGGTGTTCGGCGTCCATGTGGAGCATGCTGGCGTGGGAGATGCCGCGACGGGCAAGCTCGGCGGTGGTTTCCTGGACCATGCCTGGAGCCAGATCAATGCCGATGACCTGGCCGCGCGGGCCGACTTGCCGGGCGGCGGGGAAGAGGTTGGCCCCTCTGCCAGCGGCGACATCAAGGACGCGCGCGCCTGGAGTTATGCCGATGTGTTCGATGAGGTGCGCGCCGACATGGGCGAAGAAGTTCGGGCCGACGCTGCCATAGGCGGCGGCTACGCGATCATAAAGACCGGCGATCTGTTGTTTTTGGGTTTCGGGGGTGTCCATGAAGGCTCCTTACGAGGCCGGAGAGTTCGGAGCAGATATGGTCGCTGGGGGTCTCGATGGTACAATGAGTCCCAGTCCCATATCTGGATGAGCCGAATGTAGGGTTATGGCGCTGCCGGTGGTGTTAGTCACCGGCTGGCGCTAGTCGTTCTTCAGATGTTTGAGTTGTTGGGTGTGAACGACCCTCCAGAGTGAGATGTGGGTCAAGCGAGCGGGTATGCTGAGAGTATAGTCTGCTTCGGTCCATGTGTCAAGCGGTTTTGCGTTATTTGGGGGGCAAGCGTGGGCTGGCGGCTGAAGGCCGCGCCTGCGGCGGCGGGCGCTTGCCTCCCCTTGCGGGACCTGGGCCTGCGGCCTGGGCTGCTGGCCTCGGCTGTTGCCCCGTCCTCTCGCTCCCGTTGGTCGCTCGCGCAGCCCAGTTCCCGCATTCTCCCTCGCTGCGCTCGGTCGCGGGCCGCCGCTGGTGCCCCGTCCTCTCGCTCCCGCGCCTGGAGGCTCAACGCCGGCCTGCTGGTACGCTGACCTGGAGGGCGCACGCCACTTGTAGCGCCGCCATCCTGGCGGCTCAACGTTGGCCCGCCGCTACGATGGATGGGAGGGCGACCGCTCGCCCTGGCGCAGCCTTGGCCGCCTGGAAGGCGGCGCTACAAGTGGCGTTCGCCTGGAAGGGACGGCGGTACAGGTGGCGTTCGCCTGGAAGGGACGGCGGGAGCGGTTGGCGCGGCGCTGCCGTGTTGGTAAGGAGTGCGATTGGTGAGCAGCGGTTTATTGGAGCGGCGCGCGCTCATTGCTGTTACGGGCATACAGGCTGCGGGAAAGTCTACGGTTTCGCGCTTGCTTGCTCAACGCTTTGAGCGCGGCGTGCATGTCGAGGCGGATGTGCTTCAGCATATGATTGTGTCGGGGGGCGAGGGGGTGCAAGAACCAGGAGAGCCGCAGGGAGAGGCTGCTGTGCAATATAGGCTGCGGCTGAAGCATATGTGTGCGCTGGGGCGTTCGTTTTTTGAGGCGGGTTTTACGGTGGTTCTGGATGATATTATGCTTGGGGAGAGCTGGCGCTACGTTCAGGAGCAGTTGGAGGGGGTTTCTTGTTCGCTGGTGGTGCTGGCTCCGCGCGTTGAGGTGGTGGCCCGGCAGCGCGATCAGCAGCGAGCAAAGCGGCCTTTGGGCGAAGCCTGGGCGGTGTATCTTGACGAGGCTTTCCGTGCGACGATGATGGGGATCGGGTGCTGGATTGATAGCTCGGAGCAGACGCCAGACGAGACGGTTGAGGAGGTTCTTCAGCGGCTCTATCCGACTAGGGGTTGATGAAGCGGTCTGGCGGTTAAAACCGCGCCTGCGGCGGCGGGCGCGCGAGCGAGCGCAGCGAGCGAGAATGCCGAGGCTCAGCCGAGGCAAGCGCCCGCGCCTGGAGGCTGCGCCACCAAGCCTGCCTGCACAGGCTCCCCGCCCGTATAGGCGCGGCGTTCTGTTCAGAGGGGCAGCGTGTGCGTGGGCGCTGCGTTGAGCCGCCTGGAAGGCGGCGCTACAAGTGGCGTTCGCCTGGAGGGGCGGCGTTGGGCCGCCAGAGACGGCGGCGGTACAGGTGGCGTTCGCCTGGAAGGCGGCGGTACAGGTGGCGTTCGCCTGGAAGGGACGGCTGGTGTTGTTGCCGGGGTTTTGGATTTTGACGGGCGCGGGCTGTTTGTGTCATACTAGGGGTGTTATTCTGCATTGCTGGTTCAGAGAGGAACATTATGTACGCGCTCTGCTGACTGCTGATTTAGCATCTTCCAATGCTGGTCGGCAACCCTCGCTCAATACTGGCGCCTGGACGCGCTTACCCTCAATGGCGCGCCGGGTTGCGCGCGCGCTCCTCCGGTTCTTTCCACTGGAACTGCGTTTGTTTGTGATCGCATTCGGTGGAAGGAGCATCCTCTTTTATGAGTCAGACTCACCCCTCTCAGGACACACAGCCTGGGCGTTCGCTGTGGCGCAACCGCGATTTTCTGCTGCTGTGGAGCGGGCAAAGTGTTTCGACGCTGGGTACAGGTATTTCGACGTTTGCCCTGCCGCTGCTGGCGCTGGCGCTGACGCATTCGCCCGCGCTGGCTGGATCGCTGGCGGCAGTGCGTCAGGCTCCCTATCTGCTTTTCAGTCTGCCAGCGGGGGCGCTGGTTGATCGCTGGGACCGCAAGCGTGTAATGATCTTCTGCGATGTAGGGCGCTGGCTGGCGCTGGGGTCGGTTCCGCTGGCCTTTGCGCTGGGACATCTGACGCTGGCGCAGTTGTATGTGGTGGGCTTTGCGGAGGGGACGGCGTATGTGTTTTTCAGCCTGGCTCAGATCGCGGCCCTGCCGCAGGTGGTAGTGCCCGCGCATCTGTCGCGGGCTTACGCGCTGGATAATGCGAACGAGTATGTGGGCGCTTTGCTTGGCCCGGCGCTGGGCGCTTTTCTCATCGGGCTGGCTCCGGCGATTGAGTTGGGGTCGATGCTGGCGTATCTGGCGGACAGCGTTTCGTATCTGTTCTCGGTGGTTTCGCTGCGTTTTATGCGCGTCTCGTTTCAGAAGGAGCGCGCCCGCGCCTGTGGCGGCGGGCGCGCAGCCGTGAGCCAGCGCAGCCTGTGGGCGGAGATTGCCGAGGGGCTGCGCTTTCTGTGGGGGCAGCGGCGGCTGCGGCTGATGGTGCTGCTGACGACGATCATCAATTTTCTGCAAAGCCCGGTTACGCTGGCGGTGATTGTGCTGGCTGGCAGGGAACTGCATCTGGATGTGCAGACGTTGGGGCTGGTGGTGAGCGCGGGCGGCGTTGGCGGCGCTCTTGGCGCGTTGATGGCTCCCTGGCTGCGGGGGCGGCTGCGCTTTGGACAAATTATTATCGGATCGGTGCTGCTATGGTCTGCTGCGGCGCTGGCGCTGATGGCTGCGCCTTCGGCGGTTGTGCTGGCGGTTGGCTCCGGGCTGGTGAGTCTGTTGTGGCCGGTCTATGGAGTGACGCTGGTTTCGTATCGGCTGGAGGTGACACCAGACGCGTTGCAGGGGCGCGTCAACAGCGCGTTTCGGTTTTTGTCCTATGGGAGCGAGCCGCTGGGGGCGGCGCTGGGGGGCGCGCTGCTGACGGCGCTTGGCCCGCGTCCTGTGCTGGGGCTGATTGCGGGGGGACTGGCGCTGAGCGGTCTGGTGGCGCTGGGGACGGAACTGCGCAAGGGGTGAGAGAGTTAGGGTGGGGTAATTCGTCAATGTCATCGTTTTCTGGTAATGTATATATAGACTTATGAGAAAAATTGTGGTCTAGGGCTGCATTACCTGTACCATTGTTTCTCGCATTTCAGAGTCGGGTTCACAGGCACATTACACTTTGGGCATTACTACCCCTGTTGTGATTGGGTCATCAGCGCCTCACTGTGACGAAAAAGAAGGGGTGTGCCATGCGAAGGAAACCGCGCGCTCTGGTTCTGGCGCTTTGCTGTGTGGCGCTGTTCGCGTGCACTGTGCAAGCCGCCACAGATCCTCCCGATCCCATCAAAGTCACGCCGGCAGATACATCGTCGGGAACATTGGATGTCGAGGTTACGATTCTGGAAAATCAGGATGCGACCGATCACAAGACCACTATTACGCTGTCGTTCAGTACGACGGCGATTGATGAGCAGAATACGGCGCTCTTTAATAACCCGAACGAGGAGGTGATTTGTAATACGGTGAAGCAGCAGTTGGCTGTCTCGGTGTCGCATGTACTGCATGTCCCGCGTGGGGATTATAGCTGTGTGTACAGCGGCAATAAGAATGGGGTCGCTCTGCCCTATGTGAGAATGTTCGTTATTCGGGCGAGAAGCGAGCTTTCTCCGCAGCTTCCCACTGTGACGCGGGATGGCTTCAGTATCGAATACACGCCTGACTCGGATGGCATGTGTACGCTCCTGGGGAAGGCTGAGGATAAAGCGCAAGACCCGCCTGTCCAGGGGAAGCAGGTGCCAAGCAATCTAGGCGTGTACTCTGGCCCAAGCACCAGCGGATTGCGTGGGGAGGGAGATGTATTTTTGACCAGAACGTGTATATGGCAGAATCTGCCCAGCGCGTTCGCTCGTATGGAAGTGACGTATGTTTCACTTGCGAGTGTCGAGGTGGAGTGGACGCGCTGAGGGCGAGCGTGCGCGTGGGCGCGGAGGCGGGCCGCCTGGAAGGCGGCGCTACAAGTGGTACAGGTGGGTGGCGTTTGCGTGGGCGCGGCGATGGGCCGCCTGGAAGGCGGCGGTACGGGTCGCGCAAGCATTCAGGAGGGGTTGGGGTGGGCGTAGCGGGCTATGATGCCTTCTGCGGCGTGGATGACGCGCTGGCGCAGGGCGGGCGGTTCGATGACTTCTACCTGGGGGCCGAAGCGTAAGACGTACTCGCAGGCGGTGTGTTCTTCTTCGAAGCGCATGGAGAGGGTGAGCCAGTCGTCTGTATCCGCCGGGGGGCTGATGTGTTCGATGCGGGCGTAGCGATCTGCGTGGCGCATGGAGGGGACGATGGCGGGATCGGCGCGCAAGGTGGCGGGATAGCGGGGGAGATTGGCTTTGAAGTCGGCGGTGGACTGCGCCCAATAGGCGGCGAGGTCGAAGGTTGGCGGGCGAACGAAGGACTGCTCTGTGACCTGGACGCTCTGCACGCGCGAGACGCGATAGCTGCGCAGTTCGCCTTCGACGGCGGCGATGAGATACCAGACGCTGCCCTTTGCGACGAGGCCGAGCGGGTCGGCCAGGCGTTCGACGGTTGCGCCGTCGCCGCGCTGGTAGGTGAGTTGGAGCTTGCGCTCCTGCCAGATGGCTTCCTGAATGGGCAGGAGGTAGGGAACGGCTTCGGGGGCTTCGTGCCAGCCCGCGCCATCTATGTGCAGGCGCTGGCGGGCGTATTCGGCGTTGCTGCGCGATATGGCCGGGAGGGCGGCCAGCAGTTTGATGAGGGCGGCATCGGCGGCCTGGCGCAAGCCGAGGTCGGCGAGCAGGCGCGAGGGTCTGGCGAGCAAGAGCGCCTGAATCTCAGGCTCGCTGAGTCCGGTGAGGTTGGTGCGATAGCCTTCCAGGAGGCTCCAGCCACCGTGTGTGCCGCGTTCGGCGGTGATGGGGACGCCAGCGATGCCAAGGGCTTCCATGTCGCGGTGGATGGTGCGCTGGGAGACTTCGAGGCGCTGCGCCAGATGACGGGCGGTGAGGCGGTGGTTGGTTTGTAAGAGGAGGAGGATGGAGAGGAGCCGGTCAGCGCGCATGGGGTACCCTCGCTTTCGTGTAGTCGCTCGCAGTGCCTGTAAGTATTGTACCCGGGAAATATGACAACAGGTGTCATGAAGTTCCTTCTATACTTTTCTCTAGCGGGCAGCCTGGTGGTTGATGGAGTTTCTCTGTTCATCGGGCCTGCTCAGCCGCCCTGGCGATTGAAATCGCGGCTAGAGGCGTCTGCGGACGCCGCCAAGCCTCCCTGCGGAGGCTCCCCACTCCTTATAGGCGCGGCGTTCGTTTATGATGGCGGCGTGCGCGCGGGCGCTGCGGTGGGCCGCCAGAGACGGCGGCGCTACAAGTGGCGTTCGCCTGGAGGGGCAGCGGTAGCAATAGCGCGGCGTTGGGCCGCCAGAGACGGCGGCGGTACAAGTGATGGTGCGAGTAAGGTGCGATGGCAATCGCTGGCGTTTTGCAAAGAGGAGGCGGGTATGCGCTATGGTGTGACTTTTCCGGCTGTGGATGCGCGAACCCTGGTTGGGCTGGCGCGGGATGCGGAGGCGGCGGGCTGGGATGGTGTGTTTGTGTGGGATTTGATCTGGGGGATCGATCCGTGGGTGTCGCTGGCGGCGGTGGCGATGGCGACAACGCGGGTGCAGTTTGGGACGATGCTGACGCCGCTGTCGCGGCGGCGTCCCTGGAAGGTTGCCAGCGAGGTGGTGACGCTGGATCATTTGTCCGATGGTCGCGTGGTGCTGCCGGTGGGGTTGGGGGCCGCTGGCCCTGAGCATGTAGACAGCGGCTTTCCGAAGGTGGGCGAGGAGGTTGATCGGAAGGTTCGGGCGGAGATGCTGGATGAGAGCCTGGATATTCTGGATGGGCTGTGGAGCAGGCAGCCGTTCAGCTACGAGGGTAAGCACTATCATCTGCGGGATGTGAGGTTTGAGCCAAAGCCAGTGCAAGCGCCGCGCGTGCCTATCTGGGTGGTGGGGGCGTGGCCGCGCATGAAGTCTATGCGGCGGGTGCTGCGCTGCGATGGCATTATGCCCTGTAAGATGGGGGCTGATGGCTCCTTCGCGCACACGAATATGACGCCTGATGACGTGCGGGCGATCACGGCGTTTGTGGCGGAACGGCGCACGTTGACGACGCCGTTCGATATTGTCTGGGAAGGTGAGACGCCTGGCGACGATCAGGAGCGGGCAATTGAGATCGTGCGCCCGTGGGCGGAGGCTGGCGTGACGTGGTGGCTGGAAAGCGTGTGGCAGACGCCGGAGACTGAGGGTGGGGTGGAGGGGATGCGCGCTCGCGTCAAGCAGGGACCGCCGCGCGCGATATAGTGTCTGAATCTGGTTGGATGCTTGTACGCCCCCCTTGCAGCCTGCAAGGGGGGCGTACTGCTGCTTCAGAAAAAATGCGCAAGGCAGGACGAGGAGCGGGCGATAGGAGGACAGGACCATACGCCGGGATGTTCCTGGCGAGAGAGAAAGAGCAAAGGAGCAGGACGTTGGGCGATTTGATCTGTCCAAAAGAGGTGTATGCGGCGCAGGGCGCTGATGCGAAGCCGCTGGTCGTTGACGTGCGTGGGCCAAAGGAGTATGCTGCCGGGCATGTGCTGGGGGCGTTGAATATTCCGCTGGGCCAGCTTCCCAAAAAGCTTGGGAAGCTGAGGCGCGATCAGCTTGTGGTGACGTATTGCAATATGCACCATCGCGGCTCTTCTCGCGGTGAGCAGGCGGCTGCGCTCTTGCGCGAGCAGGGCTATCAGGCGCAGGCGTTGGATGGCGGCTATCCGCGCTGGAAAGAGGTTGGTCTGCCGGTGGAGGCGGCGGCGTCGGCTTGAGGAGAGGGCGTATCGGCGCTGCGCACGAACGCAGCGCCGACCTTTGTACTGGCGAGCGGTTGGCCGCCTGGAAGGCGGCGGTACACGCGGCTGGATGGGGTTGATTTTTAGCGGCGAAGAGCCAGCAAAGGGGAGGGCTTATGACTTCTGACCAGCAGCAGAGTTTCGTCGGACGCTTCACGGAGATGTGTCAGGCAGATGCGCGCGTTGTGGCGGCGTTTCTTGGCGGGTCGCACGCGGCGGGGACCGCTGATGCGTATTCTGACCTTGATGTGTATGCGATTATTGACGACGAGGCGTATGATGGCTTTTTTGCTGAGCGGCGGGCGTTCATGCGGGGGCTGGGCGAGCCGCTTTTTCTGGAAGATTTCAATGCCTTTGGCTTCGATATGCTGAACTTTCAGTATGTCGGGGGGGTAGAGGGAGAACTGGCGCTGGCGCGGGCGAGCCGCTTTACGCATATTCATGGCGGCCCGTTCACGCCGCTGGTGGATAAGCAGGGCGTTCTGGCTGAGGTGGTTTTTCCGTGGTACCGGCCAACACCGGCAGAACAAGGGGAAAACTTGCATGGGCTGATCTTCTGGTTCTGGCGCGACATGTCAGTGTTTATTAAGGCGATGGGGCGTGGGCAGTTCTGGTACGCTTATGGACAGGTGGAGCGGGCGCGGGTCAGATGTGTGAATCTGGCACGCCTGAGCGTGGATTTCACTGAGGGCGCAGAAGGGTATGAGAAATTGGAGGCGGCTGTACCAGGGGAGCGCCTGCGGTCTTTGCAGGCGACCTTTTGCCTGCTGGAACGAGCGGCGCTGTTCGAGGCGGCAGGGCGGCTGCTCCGGTGCTATGAAGAGCTGGCTGTTCCGCTGGCGGCGGCGCATGGGGTGATCTATCCGGCTGACCTGGCGCGCCAGGTTTCTGGTCGGCTTGAGCGGCTGCGGCTGGGGCAAAGCGATACTACCGTCGAGGGGACACCCCATCCAGCAGGGGGTTAAAACCGCGACTGGAAGCGGTAAGCCGCCAGGTCCACGCAGGTGGACTCCCTACCCGCGTAGGCAGAGCGAGGACGGACAGAGATGCGTATGCGTTCAGAGACGCCTGGCCTGGGGCCGCGCTTGCGGGCGCTTGTGGCGCTTTTTTTGCGGCTGGGTGTGGTGGGGTTTGGCGGGCCGCTGGCGCACCTTGGGCTGATGGAAGATCAGTGTGTGACGCGCCGCCAGTGGGTGACGCGCCAGCAGTTTCTGGAGGGACTGGCGATCTGTAATCTGCTGCCCGGCCCGACTTCTACGCAGCTTTCGATTTACCTGGGCTATCTGCGCGCGGGGCCGCTAGGCGGTCTGGTGAGCGGCGCGTGTTTCATTTTCCCGGCGTTTGTGCTGGTGCTGCTGCTGGCCTGGGCGTATATCCAGTATGGGGCGCTGCCGCAGGTGAGCGCGCTGTTTGTGGCTATCGGGCCGGTGGTGATCGGCATTATTGTGAATACGCTGTATCGCATGGGCAAGACGACGCTGACGACTGTGCCAGGCTGGGTTATTGCTCTGGTGGCCTGCGCGCTGGTGGTGGTCCCGCTGCTGCCGCCTTCGGTCAATCTGCTCACGATTCTGATGGCTGCGGGGCTGGCGGGCGCGCTGCTCTTTACGCGCTCGATCCAGCACCAGCCCGCGACGGGGAAGGAGGAGGCTGCATCGCTTCCGCCAGACGCGCCCAGGACTGATGGCAGCGTGAAAAGTGTGCTGGCCGCGCCGTTGCTGGGGGCGAAGGCGTTCGCGGCTGCGGCAGCGCCCGCTGCGGGGCTGCTGACGCTGGGGCTGGTGTTCTTTAAGATCGGGCTGCTGATGTTTGGCGGTGGGCTGGTGGTTGCGCCGCTCTTGCAGCAAGAGTTGGTGGATGGGCCACACTGGCTGACGACGCGGCAACTGGTGGATGGGCTGGCGGTGGGTCAGCTTACGCCGGGGCCGGTGACGACGGTTGCGACGTTTGCGGGCTACGCGGTGGATGGCTTCGCGGGTGGGGTGGTGGCTACGGTGGCGGTGTTTGCGCCGTCGTTTCTGCTGGTGCTGAGCCTGACGCCGCTGCTGGTGCGGGTGCGCAACGCGCCGGTTGCCAAAGCGTTTCTGCGGGGGATTACGGCGGGCGCGCTGGGGGCGATTGCGGCGGCGGCGATTTTGTTTGGGCGCGCAACGATTAGCGATCCCTTTACGGCGGTGATCGCGCTCGCCAGCCTCGCGCTGCTGCTGCGCTGGAATGTGAACACGGTGTTTCTTATAGGCGGGGCGGCGGCGCTGGGTTTGCTGCGGGCGCTGCTGGGCATCTAGGGTAGGGATGGGGCTGAGCCGCCAAGCCTGCCTGTGCAGGCTCCCCGCCCGCATGGGCGCGGCGTTCGTTTGTAAGAGCGGCGGGCGCGCGGCGGTGGGCCGCCTGGAAGGCGGCGCTACAAGTGGCGGGCGCGTGGAGGGGCGGCGGTAGCAATAGCGCGGCGGTGGGCCGCCTGGAAGGCGGCGGTACAAGTGGCCGCCAGGGACGGCGGCGGTACAGGCGGATTCGGTATTATCCAGCAAGGGCGGCGATCTCTGCTGGCGGGGCTATCGGAAGTTCGGGGCGCGTGGTGTGCGCCTGCTGATCTACGGCCAGCAGGACGCCAAAGCGCCAGAGAAACATCCCCTGGAAGGCGTTATCCACCAGAAGCTGGAGTTCGCAGCCCCGCGCGCCCTGATCCCTGGTGGGGGCTATACTCAGGTTGATAGTAGAGCCTATGGCTTGCTGGAGGATGTTTTCTCCGGCTGCGCAGAAGGTATCTTTCACCTGGCTGGCAGCGTCATTCACCGTCGCGTTTGGTGAGATGACCCAGTTTCCGTTCGCACCGAGGGAGAGGAAGAGTTGGACGGTGTTTTCTGTCCGACGGACTTCGGTGAATCCCTGGAAGGCCACATCGCTGACCAGTGCGCCGGATGGCGTGCTGAAGCGCCAGCGCGAGGCTAACAAGACTACAATTCCCCATTGATGGCCTGTGAGGGAGAGAGGGAGCTGCGGAGACATGATCCCCGGACAGATAAATCCAACGCAGGGCAGCCCGATGTCTTGATTCTGGGGGACGACGGGGGCAACGGTGGCGCTGGCGCGCAGGGGGGCGCTGGCGCGCTGGCTGGTCACGCTGGGCGCGTCGAAGCCGGTGGCGAAGTAGGAACCGGCGGGAACGGTCATAGCTTGCCGTGTGGTCAGCGCCTGGGTGAGCATGGCCGTAAGCTGGCTCTGCTGGCCTGGCGGCAGGTTGTCCGGTGTCAGGGAGATAAGTATCTCGAACTTCAGGACGCCTTCCACGTCATTGAGTCCCAGCATCGAGCCATTGGGAGCGGCGAAGGCGAGACAACGTTTGTCGCCAGACTGGACGCCTGCGGCTGTGACATGAGAGAGCGCCACATGGCAGGATATGGGGCGAAAAGGCGGCGCGTCCAGGCTGATGTCGTAGGTATTGCCGTGGATGGCGACAAGGATCGGGAGCGGGCCTGCCTGCTTTTTGCCATTGATGGTGACGGCGCCGTAGTTGATGTTGCTGACGATGAGCAGCGCGGGCGGAGGGTTGGCTGGCTGCGGGACAGCCAACGGAGCCGCTGGCCGGGCGGGCGCGATGTCTCCCCAGAAGATTACCAGCGCGATGAGGGCGGCCAGCAGTACAAAGCTGATCTGCATCAGCCGCTTGCGCCGGGAAGGGGGGCGGTTGAGGATGGTTTCTAGCTCGACAAGGGGTAAGTTTTCGCTGGTCCCGTCTTCAGCAGGGTCGGGCGCTGGTTCGTCCGTGTGCTGCGCCATGCCGTTCTCCTTTGTCTGCGCTTTCCGGCTCCAGGATAGCATAAGCTGAGCAAGAAGGCAAGAGGGTTGCTCTGCTGAGGCGGCGCGTCGTATGATGCAGGGCAGTTTGAGCAGCGTAAGGAGGAACAGCGTGAGTACATCTGACGACAGCAGCGCCCCCACGTCGGGGGCGGATTTTATCCGCCAGTTTTTGCCGCGTTCGCCCTATGTGGGGCATCTGGGCATGCGCCTGACCGATCTTCAGCCGGACCTGGCGACGCTGACGCTGCCGTTCGCGGAGTCTGTGGTGACGATTGGGAGCATTGTTCACGGCGGGGCGATTGCGTCGTTGATTGATACGACGGCGATGGTGGCGGCGTGGTCGGGCGCGGCGCTGCCGGAGAACGCGCGTGGGACGACGGTGGGGCTGACAGTCAATTATCTGTCGGCGGCGAGCAGCGAAGACCTCCAGGCGACGGCGAGGGTTTTGCGGCGTGGGAAGAATCTGGTCTATCTTGATGTGGAGGTGTCGGGCGCGTCGGGGACGCTGGTGGCGAAGGGTCTGGTGACGTATAAGCTGGGCTAGCTGGCCGCCGAGACGGCGGCGCTCCGCGGGAAGCGTTGTCGGCCAGGGCCAGCAGCGCGATGGGCCAGCAGTGGGCCGCCAGGGACGGCGGCGGTACGGGTGGCCGCCAGGGACGGCGGCGGTACGGGTGGCGTGGGCGTTCTCAGGCGATGGTGAACGCCTGGCGCACTTCGGGGGGGACGCCTGCCTCGGCGCGCACGCTGGTGGCGCGCAGATAGTGGGCGAAGGCTTCGGCGGCGGTGCGCAGGGCGGCCAGCAGGTCTGGTGTGGGGGTGATGTCTGGCTCCCACCACCAGCGAGAAATGGTCCAGACGCCGCCGCCCTGTGAGGAAGCCAGGCGGCTGTCCAGGCGGGCTACGAAGCGATCACCGTAGAAGACGGGCAAGACATAATAGCCCCAGCGCCGCTGCGGTTCGGGCTTATAGACTTCCCAGACGTAATCGAAATCGAAGAGCTGCGCGACGGCCTTGCGATCCCAGAGCAGGCTGTCCAGCGGCGCGATGAAGATGACGCGCGGCGCGGGGGCGGAGGCGTCCAGTAAGGGGAGGGCGCTGGTGGGCAGGTAGGCGGCCCAGGCTTTGGAGCCGTTTTCGCTGATCTGCGCGGGCGTCAGGTCGCCTGTCTCTACGAGTTCTTGGAGGGCGACGGCGCGCTCAGCAGGCGTGCCGCAGCCGTACCAGATGCTGACTTCGCCTGCTGGGCGCATGAGGCCCAATGCCTGGGCGCGGCGGGCGATGATCCAGCGGGTGAACTCGGCCTGGTCGAGCAGGGGCGGGGCGTTGAAGTGTTCGGGTGGGATGACGCGCTCGGCGCGATCATAGTAATGGCGGCCACCCTGGCGGTGATGGGTGGCGATCAGCCCGCGATCCCAAAGGGCGCGCAGAATGTGTTTGATGCGTTTGGGGCCATACCAGGCGCTGCGGTCGGTGAAGTGGGATTGGTCCTCAAACTCCAGGCTGGAGAGCGGGCCGCGCGCGTCAAGCTCGGCGAGCGCGGCGGCGGTGGCTTCGGCCTCTTCGGCCAGGAGCAGGGGACTCCAGGTGGAGCGATTGGCGCGGATGGAGGCGCGTTTCGACCAGTCGCTGATCGGTACGAGGCACGCCATCTTGTCCCAGGCGTCATAAACGAGGCGGTCTGTGTAGGCGGTTTGCTGCCAGTCGTCCACCTGATAGCCAGGGGTTCGGGCCTGGAAGACGAGATCAGGGTTGCGGCCTACGGGGTTGAGCGGGTCATATTGTACCGTTCCCAGGCGGTGAAAGACGCCGGGTATGTCGGTTGGTGTAAAGTGATAGTTGGCAAGAAAACGCCGGGCTTCTGCGCGAGAGAGCGCGAGTGTCATATGGTCTGGTCCTCCTCTACGGTTGCTCTGGTCCGAGTCTATCACGAAAAGAGGACAGAATACATCCTTTTTACGCGAGTCTTGAAAGAGAGAGGAAACATCTGGAGAGCATCAGGAGCCAGGTCAGTCTGTGAAGTAGTTCACAGTTCCAAACGTTCTGCTTTGCTACGATACGTCAGGCGAGCGATGGTATGGAGTTGTGTGGGATTTCTTGCCCGAAACGAACGTAGTTCTCTTGGGAGCGTTTGTACGGCGGCTGAAGTGTTTGGCTTCCCAACTCTGCCACATGAACGATGTCACATTCGGGTAGGCAGCAACGATATAATAGATAGGGATACGTCTATACGCAGGGAGCAGGAGCGTCTGATATGAGCCATCCTTCGATTTCAACCACGGAAGCAGAACCCCCCTACGGCGAGCAGCCGGTTTCTCCAGAGGATGATGTGACGCTTGATCTGGAAGAGCCAGGGTCGGCTGATATGATGCTGGCCGATGAGGCGCCAGGCGAGGCGAGCGCGGGCGAGGAGACGCTTGATCTGCGTGACCTGGCCGGAGAAACGCTGGTTGGCTGCGAGCTACAGGAGGGGAAGTATCGCGTGCTGGCGCTGCGTCCGGGCGCGCTGGCGGGGTTGTCGCTGGTTGGCGTGTCCTATACGGCACTGCATACGGACCTGCAAAAACGACTGACCCTACGCTATCTGCCGCTGGACCTTGATGCTTCTGCGGAGGAGCGCGAGGAGACGACGGCGCAGTTTCTGCGCGAGGTGCGCGTGCTGGCAAAGCTGGACCATCCCAGCCTGCCGCGTGTGCATGATTATTTTTGCGAAGGCGCGGCTTGCTATGTGGTGATGGATGAAGTGTCCGAGCGCACGCTGGCGGATGCGCTGGCGGATGCGGCCCAGGAGGGGCGCGTGCCTGCCCTGCCGCCGGTGATGATTGCTCAACTGGGGCTGGAACTGGTCCGCGCGCTGGGCTATCTGCATCAGCAGCGCCCGCCGCTGGCGTTAGGAGGGCTGCGCCCTGAAGATATTGCGCTGCCAGCGGATGGCCCGGCGCAGTTAATGAGTCTGAGCGCGCTCAGCATGGTGGCGTCGCTGTCGTCGGTGTCGCTGCCGGGTCTTACCTCGCTGCCCACACTGGGGGGTCCAGAGCCGATTACGAAGATTACAACGATGGACGATCTGCCCACCGCGCCAGCCAGCCCCTGCCCAGGGGATGATCTGTACAGCCTGGGGGTGCTGCTGCGCGAACTGGCGGGCGGCGCTGAGGTGGTGGAGCGTGTGATGGATCGGCTGCGCCGCCCGGATGAAGTCTTGCAGGCGGATGATGCGGGTGACGCGCCGCCGATTTCGCTGACGCTGGCGGGGGTGATTCAGATTGCGGCGCATGACGAGCCGGGGCGGCGCTTTCAACAAGCCGCCGCGATGGAAACGGCGCTGATGCGCGCCTGGGTGATCGAGCGCCGCATTGTGCGTCAGGCCGAACAGAGCCGGGGCGATGGTGGCGCGGCTCGTCTGGAGAGTGAGGAGGAAGACCTGGCGGCGACGGCGCTGGAGTTGGAGGCGCCGGAGGCTGAGGCCGCGCGCCAGCATGAGAAGCTGGCAACCCGGCACTTTTGGCTCGAAAGTGCTGTCTCAGCCGGATCACGGACGGCTACCTGCTGGCGCTGCGGCGGGCATAACACGCCGGGCGCGCGGCTCTGCCGGGTGTGTGGGGCGCGCCAGCCAACGCTTGCCGATCAGCGCGGGCGAGGCTATCCGTCGGAGCCGCGCCGCCGGGCGCGCCCGACGCGCAGGCTGGATGAATCGGGCTGGGCGGCATGGGGCGAAGATGAGATGGAGGCCGCGCCGACGCGCCCACGACGCTCTCGCCCGGCTCCTGGCCGCCAGGCCACAGCAGAGGCGCGAACGCTGGCGCCGCTGCGCCGCCCAACCGCGCCCCCACGCGAGCAGCCAGATCACGGGCGGCGTCTGCTGTGGGGGCTGGTCTGGGCCTGCTTTGTCATGGCGTTCCTGCTGGGCGGGGCAACGCTGGTTGTCACCTACCTGGCGCTACGCTAATTACGTCGCGCTGTCTGCCCCGTCCATTGCTCAGGCTTTGCAATTCGTCCTGGGCGATTTCCAGGCTTTTTTGCGCCCGCTCTATGTCGAAGTCCATCCGCATTGCTTGATAGACTTTGAGCGCGGCTTGATAGTAAGCGATGGCGCGCTTCAGGTTGGCGTGGCGTTCGCCGCCCGGCAAGGTGCTGTAGGCAACGGCCATCTTGTGGCGTATGCGGGCGACGTGCAGCTTGTTCCTGGGGTCGGAGGTGAGCAGCCAGCGGTAGAGGATCAGGGCCGTGACGGTATCCTGGATTTCGTGATTTTGCCTGGCGCGATTGACGGCGCTGGAGGCGCGCTGTTCGGTTTCGGGGGCCATGAGGTCGCCAGGAGCCTGGGAGACGGCTTCGAGCAGGGGCGACCAGTAGGCGGATTGGCTTTGCTGGGCAGCGAGGCCGAGCGCGATGGCGAGTTCGGGCTGGCCGAGGGCCAGGGCGTGATGAGCGGCTTCGATCTGGGCTTGCTCGCTGTTCAGGCCGCCGGGGTGCAGGTCGGCGATGCTGGCGAAGCGAATAAAATGGGCGCGCAGGCGACTGTGCGCCTGATAATAGTCGCTCTGCGGGTTTCTCTGCGGAACCAGCCGCTTTAGCAGGAGGGCGCGCAGCAGGGGATGGAAGGTGATTTGCTGCGCGTTGAGGCTCCGCATGAAGGGCAGGCTGCGATAGTGTTCCCACTGCCGGGCGGCTTCGTCGTCGCTGGGGAGTTGCAGGACCGCGCCCAGCGTGGCGGCGTCCAGGGTGCGCGGGGCGGCGCAGAGGGTGAACTGGCGGCGCTCGCCTTCGGGAAGCTGGCGCAAAAAGAGATCAAGCAGATAGCAGAGCAAGTCGTCGGCCTGGCCGAAGGCGAGGGCGTCGGATTGCAGGGCTTCCTTGAGTTCGGCGGGGTCCAGCGGATGGCCGCGCGCCTCTGCCTCCAGGGCAGCAGCGGCGGCCAGCGCCAGGCAGAGCGGCTGGCCGTAGGTGAGCTGGCAAATGGCGCTGACCAGTTCTTCTTCAACAAAGACCTGCGTGCCGCGCTGTTCGTCGAGCTTCGCCAGATAGTCGCGCGTGCCGCGCGCGCCAAGCTCTGGCAGTTGGAGGGTCAGGGCTAACTGGCTCAGCCGAATGGCGCTTTTGTCTTCTGGCAGCAGGGAGAGCCAGTCCTGAAGCCGTCGCAGGGCATAGCGCCGGGCGAGAAGGGGGGCAGCCTGCTCCTCTGGCGAGGCGTCCGGCCCTTCTTCCTCATCGGAAAAGAGGCGCTTGCGCGTGCCTATGACGAGCAAGAGGGGGTCGCTTTCGCTGCTGAGGCGCTGTTCGGCCAGGGCGAGGATTTCGAGCAGGCGATAGGCGCGATTGTTGGATTTTTCGAGCAGGGCTTCGAAGCCATCGAGAAAGATGACGGCGTTAGTGGCTTTATCCCAGCAGTAGAGGTTGGTGCGCGTGACCAGGCCATCAAGCAGATCGGCGATCAAGGCGGCGGCGAGGATTTCTTCGATGAGGTATTCGCGTTCCTGGCCTTCGAGGGCGCTCAAGACCTGGAGGCGCAGCAGGACATCATGCAGGCTTCTGGCGCTGTGCAGGCCGCTGTCGTTGGCGCAATCACGATACCAGCGCCAGCCCGGCTCTTTGTCCAGGCGCTGGAGGATGGTCTGCAAGGGTTTGAGTTCGGCGGGCCAGATGATGCCTTCGAGCAGGTAGGGGATGGAGGGGACAACGCTTTCTAGCGGTGTCTTGAGCCGATGCAAGGCGGTGAAGAAAGGGACGCTTTCGCTCAGGCAGATTTCTAGCTCGTGGAGGTTGGTGGGTGGCAGTGTTTCGATGGCGGGGGCAGCCAGGGCAATGGCCGCGCCCAGGTCGAAGCGGGGAAAGACGAGGTTTCTGCCGCTGCCATCGGTGTGTCCTTGAAGCTGGTTGCGCAGGGCGACAAGGATATGTAGGATGCTTTTGGGCGTGTGCGGTTGGGTGAAGTCGAGGGAGGCGTAGGGCAGCGCGGAGCAGCCATCCGAGCAGCATCGGTGATCCCGTAGATAGTCCATGAGCGCGCTTTTGCCGCCGCCGCCAGGGGCCATGAGGACAAACAGAGGCAGGATAGGCCAGGGTCGCCGGGGGTCGCGTCCGCGCAGCATGTTAAAGAGCGCAATGGCCTCGCGCCGGTTGGTGAGTACGCTTAGTTGATCGTTGTACATGCCCTACCCTCACAGCGATCTACTTCTTGCTGCGTTGCTTGAGCAGCGTACCATAGCTGGAGCAGAGAGTCAACCAGTCCAAAGGAAGAGATTGGGCTATGCAAAAGTCGGGGGTCGCGCCCCGCCTGCAAAGCGGTGAGGAGGAAGATCGAAGAGGGATGGGAAGCTGGCATGTGAGACGCTCCTTTCTGCTTACAGGCTGAAGCAGAGCAGCCACCTGTGGAATGGGTGAAGCCGCTCTGCCTCGCGCCTGGCCGCATGCCCGCTGCCGAAGGGAGGAGGACCAGCGGCTGGCTTGAGCGTGACTTCAAGCTGGTTCCTGCCTCTCCAACGTTCGGCATCTGGCGTTCAGCCGATCCAGAAGGTGGCTGCTGAGAGGTCTCTGCCAGTGGAATGGTAGAATGCCCTCAGCCCCAACTCCTGTCTCAATCAGGACCGGGGATGAGCGGCGTCGCCGGTGGATGATGCACTGGCGCCGCCGTGCCGTTGCCTCGACGAGACGTGCTTACCATGTGAAAGCACTTGCAAACAGTATAATGCTTGCTTTGGGCTGCGTCAAGGCTGTGCTGTGATGGCGGTCGCCCGCCCCGGCGATTGAAATCGCGCCTGGAGGCTGGCGGCTAAAGGCCGCGCCTGAAGGCTACGCCACCAAGCCTGCCTGTGCAGGCTCCCCCCACTCGCGTCGGCGCGGCGTCTGCACCTGTAGCGCCGCCATCCTGGCGGCCACCGCTGCGCCAGGGCGAACGCCGCGCCTATTGGGCGGGAAGTCCACTAGAGTCTGTTATGCACTTTTGCGCGGACTCGCTTTTCACCAAGCTTTGCAGCAACCATGTCAAACTGCGATCCATTGCTGTTAGCCCGGACGTGAACTGCCTTCGTAAAAGTGCATAACACGCTCTAAGAGCGCAAGTGTCATCCACTTCTGGTGGTGCATCTCATGCAGCACGCGTCCTGCCTTGGCGTCAGCAGTGCTGATGGTATGCAGGAGCGCGGCGTGGGCATAAACTCCGTCAGACACCGAAAGAGGTGGTGCCTCGCCGACTGGATGGAGCTTCAGGAGCATCGCTACAAAGTACACCTTTCACCTCCCTGGTCGATTCGGCCGATAGGAACCATCCCGTCGACGCAATTCCCGTGCTCCGACTTGACAGAGGAACTCATCATTCTGATAGACCCAGGCCCACGCCTCCGCGGTGGGGAATTGCACCAACGTGACGTCTTGCTCCAGCCAGCAGGTCAGCAAATCATCGACATAATGCAGTCCATCATAGACAATGCTCCCATCTGCGCCAATGTGGGCTGAGCGATGCGGAAGTAGCTGGCGCAGTGCAGGAAACTGCCAGGTCGGTTCTCTGGAATAGCCTTTCAGCCGGACAAACTGGAGATCGCATGCCCGTTGGGTTCGTAACGGTCCGCCACCCAGAAACTTCGCCAGGTAGCTATCAAACAGCAGGGCAAACTGCTGCCGCGAAAGGTTGCGCCCGCTCAGATCTCGCTCCCACGGCCGTTGGAGTTCTGTCGGCAAGGGGCACCGCTGGGCTCCCATCTCCTCAATGGCGAGGGGAAGAGTAGCACACGCCTGTCGGCACTGGGCGCTGAGCGCTACTTCACTCCGAAGCTGGCTGGGCAGCCGCCAGCGTAATCCGGCAGCGGCAGTGCGGGCTGGGACGCGCTGGACAATCAGGGCCTGGAAGAGCGCCAGTGCTGCGCCTTCCTGTACGGCCTCCGGACGCACAACGCAGAAAGCGAGGATCCGTGGCGGGTGGGCTTCCAGGATACACATGAGGGAAGGGGCATAGCGATCCAACTCCTCATCCTGGAGCAGCACCGCCGGACGCAATTCAATCAACCACCACGGCTCGGGGCTGACCTCGCAGGTGACGGCAACTGCAGCCTCCCGCTTGGCCTGCAGGTACTCGCACATGGCCCACACAGCCTCGTAGGTCAGCCCCGCCACACCCGCATCGCTGGCCATTGCCTGTAAGATCTGCCAGACCACGCGCGCGCTGCGACTTGGACGACAGCAATAGATCGCCTCAATAGCCTGATAGACCGCTAGCGTGACTCCTTGAAAGACCTGCTCGACCGTTGCCAGGTCGCTTACCAGGCTCGTAGCACCATAGCGGCATGCAAAATGACGCAACTCGGCCATGGGCAGGCCCGCCGGAAGGACCTCAGAAGCTCGCCCCCGTACCGCTCGATGCAACGCCAGATAGTAGATCTGCTGGCAGAACGCCAGTTCGAGCGGGCCATTCAAGGCGCTCTGTTGCAAGAAAGGATTCTGGTCGCTCATCCCGGCTTCCCTGGGCCTTCTGTTTCATCAGGTCTTTCTTTGGCGCGGTGTCGATCCACGGACTCCTGCTCATACTTCCCGGCAGCAGGTGGGGAAGAGGAAGAAGCGTTCTGGACTGCACCCCATCCACCGGACCAGTGGATCAAGTCAACTCAGCAATACATACCATCTGAGCGGCTTCAAACTCAGCCGGAGGCAGATAGCCTAAGCTTGAATGAAGCCGCTTGGTATTGTACACCGCCTCGATGAA